>JBDTOB010000097.1:0-8027 GCA_039933435.1 Acidobacteriota bacterium
CCGAGCCGCAGCGCCACCCACAGCAGCAGCGTCCCCGCGGCGAGCAGCGCGATGGAGGCGGCGGTGGCACCGACGAACGCGGAGCGGCGATCCGCCTCCGCCCGGCGATCGAGGACCGGGCCGATGAGCAGCAGCAGCGTGACGCTGAGCGCCGCGATCGCCGCCGCCGCCGTCTGCCGCCGCAGCCGCGCGCGCGCCCGGGCGATGTCGTCGGGCGCCATCGAAACTTCGACCAGCGGATCGCCGCCGGGGCTCCTCAACAGGAAGGCATTCGGCCGCGGCTCGCCGCCGGCGCCCTCCCAGCGCATCCGCAGCGACGCCGGACCGAGCGGCGTTTCCAGCACGAACTCGCTCGTGGCGATCGTCGCGGCCGCCGACGCCGGGGACAGCACCCGCTCCACGGCGACCGCGCCGGCGCGGTGCTGCTGCGCATCGACGATGGGGAGGACGTGGACCAGCCGCAGCCCCAGCGGCGACGGGGTCAGGAAAAACGAGGCCGGGCCGGCGATGCGGTCCGGCACGCGGATATCCGACGGCCGGCCGCCCCAGGCGCGGGCGATGCCGCGCGTGTCGTAGATCGTCGCCGCCAGGTCGCCGCCGGCCCCGCCGGCGTCCGCCAGGCGGCGGTCGACCAGGTCGAACAGGTCGCGGGCCGCGTCCGCGCCGGCGCCGAGGCCCCGGGAGGCCCCGGGATCCGACGCAATCCCCGCCGCGACGCGCCCCAGCACGCTGGTCATGCGGTCGAAATCGCCGCGGACCCGGCGTTCCACCCGCGCCGAGGCCGAGGCTTCGGTCGCGCCGAACCGCCACAATTCGAGCAGGGCGCCGCCAAGTCCCACCAGCAGCACGGCGGCCAGGCCGGCGGCCAGCAGTCGGGGCCGGCGATCGCGGGGAGGACGGGCGCCCGAAAGGGCGGATGACGACACTGGATCAGCAGAATACCGCAAGAGGTACAATCGATCGTTCGATGCCCCACCCGCCTGCGTTGAAGCCGTCCCTCAAGCGCGGTGCGTTCATCGCCGCGGCCAACTGGCCGTTGATTGCCGTGCAGTTCATCGCCGACGGGACCCTGAAGCTGCTGCTGGCGGTGCCGGTGGTGGGAGGCATCTTCCTGGTGGTCCTGCTCCTCGGGGCCGACGTGCAGGAACTGCTGTCGGGCGACGTCCGCGACATCATCGGCGCGGTGGTGGCGGCGCTGCGCTCCAACCCGGCGGCGCTCGGGGCCTTCGTGGCGGCGTTCGTCGTGGTACTGCTGGGCGGCTCGACGCTGACCTTCATCGTCAAGGGGGGCACGGTGGCGATTCTCGCCGAGGCGGAGGCGCAGGCCGGACCGATCGAGCGCCCGCCGCTCCGGCTCGCGGCGCTGCGGCGCGCCAATCGCACCAACATCGAACCGTTTCTCGAAGGCTGCCGGCGGTTCTGGCGGCGCTATGTGCGGCTGGGGGCGTTCCTGCTGATCGCCTACGCGGCGACGGCGGTCATCTATCTGAGCCTGATCGTCGGCGGCTATGCGCTGGCGGGCAACTCCGGCGTTCTGCTCGGGTGGACGTTCGCCGCGGCGCTGGCCTCGAGCGTGCTGGTCGTCTGGATCACGCTCATCAACTTCCTCTACCTGCTGACCCAGATGGCCATCGCGGTCGAGGACCTGAGCGTCCGGGACGGCATGGCGCGGGTCGGCCAGTTCCTGCGCGGGAGCATGCGCGAGGTCGCGGGTATCTTCGGCGTGGTGCTGCTGCTCGTCGGGCTCGCCACTCTGGGCTCGATCATGGCCACCGCGGGCCTCGGGCTGATCGCCTTCGTGCCGCTGGTCGGGCTGGCGATGGTGCCGCTCCAGGTGGCGGCCTGGCTGCTGCGCGGCTTCGTCTTCGAGTATCTGGCGCTGACCGCCTTCGGGGCCTACCTGACGCAGTACCGCTACTACCTGCAGAGCCTCGCCGACCAGCGCCAGACCGCCGCGGCGCCGGCGGTGCAGACGGGAGAAATCGCGTGATGGACTACGAGGGCGTGCTGTCCACGGCCGGGCGGGGGATGCGGGAATCCGCGATCCGCCGCATGGGGGCGCTGCTGGCGGGCCAGCGCGGGCTGATCTCGTTTGCGCCGGGCTATCCCGCGCCGGAGACGTTTCCCACCGCCGAGCTTCACGAGATCGCGCAGAGCCTGCTGACCGGCTCCGATCAGTACGTCCTGCAGTACGGCCCCACCCGGGGCTTCCGGCCGTTGCTGGAATCAATCGCCGGCATCATGAGCGAGCGCGGCGCGCCGACCACCCACGACCGGCTGCTGGTCACCACCGGCTCGCAGCAGGGGCTCGACCTGGTGGCGCGCGTACTGCTCGATCCCGGCGACGTCGTCCTCGTCGAGATGCCGACCTACACCGGGGCGATCATGGCGTTCCGCAACGTCCAGGCGACGATCGCCGGCGTGGAGCAGGGCGCGGACGGCGTCGATCTGGCGGCGCTCGACGCCGCGCACCAGCGGCTGACGGCCGGGGGCCGCCGCGTCCGGCTCCTGTACCTCGTGCCCAACTTCCAGAATCCCACCGGCCTGCTGGTCAGCCTGGCGAAGCGGCTGGCGCTGCTCGAGTGGGCGGCGCGCCGCGACGTGCTGATCCTCGAGGACGATCCGTACCGCGAGCTCTACTTCGAGGGGTTCGCGACCGAGGCCGACGTCCGGCCGCTGCGCGCCGACGACCGCGAGGGGCGGGTGCTGTATCTGAGCAGCTTTTCGAAGACGCTGGCGCCGGGCTACCGGGTCGCCTGGATCGACGCGCCGGCGCCGCTCTCGGCACGGCTCGAAGTGGCCAAGCAGGCCGCCGACATGTGCTCGGGATCGTTCGATCAGCGCGTCGTCCATGAAGTGACGCGGCGGGGCATTCTCAGCCGGCGGCTGCCGATGCTGCGGGGGCACTACCGCGACAAGCGCGACGTGATGTGCGAAGCGCTCGGGCGGGAGCTCGGGGCGCTGGCCACCTGGGCCGAACCGCGCGGCGGGTTCTTCCTCTGGGTGCGGCTGCCGGACGAGATCGACGCCGACCGGCTGATCGAACGCGCGGTCCAGCACGGCGTGGTCTTCGTCGCCGGCGAAGCGTTCTATGCCAACGATGGCGGCGCCGCCGACGGCGGCCGCCACCTGATGCGACTGGCGTTCTCCGCCGCTCCGCCCGACCGCATTCGCGAAGGGGTGTCGCGGCTGGCGGCGGCGCTCCGCGAGGAGATCGCGGCGGTCAGCCTGGCGGCGCCGGCAGATCGACCGGCACCGTCACGCCGGGCATGACCGTCAGGGGCACCAGCGGCACGCCCCGCGCCTCTTCCATCAGCAACAGTTTCCACTCGCCGTTGAGGCTTCCCGACACCGCCGCCATCACCGCGCCGCCGCTCGATTCCGCGAAGGCCGGGGGCACCACCAGCGATTCGTCCAGCTTGATGTGACCGGCCGGCTTGCCGGCGGTGTCGAAGCTCCTGACCTCGGACGCCGTGCCGGGGACCAGCACCAGGCCGCCGAGCATCACCGGCCCGGCGGGGCGAAAGGGCAGGGTCGGATGCCACAGCAGCGCGCCGTTCTGGCGATCGAACGCCCGCACGACGTTGTCCATGGTGGCGATGAAAATCCTGTCGCCGGCCCCCACCGGGCTGCCGCGCAGAATGGCGCCCACTCTGAACCGCCACGCCAGCGAGCCGTCGTCGGCGCGCAGGCAGTAGAAGCGCCCGTCCGACGCGCCGGCAAAGATGCGATCCGGGTAGGCGAGCACCTCGGAGACGGCGATCGAGCCGCTGCCGATGTGGGACGTGACCGGAAAGCGGCGCTCCCAGCGGGTCGCGCCGGTGCGCAGGTCGAGCGCCAGCAGCCGGCCGTCGTCGAGCGGCACGTAGAGATTGTTGCCTTCGATGGTCGGCCGCACCCGCTGCGGTCCGCTCGCCCGTGCCCAGACCTTCGATCCGTCGGCGCTGCGAAAGGCGGTCAGTGTCCCGCTGGTGGCGGCGATGACCCAGCCATCCTGGGCGAGCGGGGGCGCGGTGAGCGTCCCGGCAGGCGCTCGCCACAGGACCCGGGCGGAGTCCACCGCCAGGGCGTGAATTGCCTCCCCGGACGCGATCAGCAGGCGGCCGTCGTCCACCACCAGCGGCTGCTCCGCCTTGATGTCGCTGCGCCACTCCTCCGTCCCGTCCGCGAGGCGGTGAGAGGAGACGACGCCGGTGTCGAGGGCGACGAAGACGCGCTCGCCGGCGATCACCGGCGAGACCGTGGGGTGCGCGGCAATCGCCACCGACCAGCGCAGCTCGGTCGGCAGCGCCGGGGCGGCGGCGCGCGGCGCGGGCGTGTCCGGGATCGGCGCCAGCGCCAGCGACAGGCTGCCGAGCAGCCACGGAAGAAGTGTGGTGCGGACGGATGGCACACCTTATAATAAGGGGCATTATCCAGTCTCGGATGAAGCGAGTGCTCAGACCCCTCTCCCTGTGAATCATCAAACTGTCGTCGTCCTGGATTTCGGTTCGCAATTCACGCAGCTGATTGCGCGCCGGCTCCGCGAGCTTTCCGTCTACTGCGAGATCCTGCCGTTCGACACGCCGATGGCGGAGATCGCACGCCGCAGTCCCGTCGGCATCGTGCTGTCCGGGGGGCCGAAGAGCGTGTCCGATCCCGGATCGCCGCGCTGCGACACCGCGGTCTACGCCGCCGGCGTGCCGGTGCTCGGCATCTGCTACGGCATGCAGCTGATGACCGACGCGCTCGGCGGCGAGGTCGCGGCGGCGCCGCACCGGGAGTTCGGGCTGGCGACGATTGCCGTGCAGAGCGGCGCGCCGCTGTTCGAGTCGATCCCGCGGGAGCTGCGGGTCTGGGCCAGCCACGGCGACCTGGTGCAGCGCGCCCCCGGGGGCTTCGCGGTCACTGCCACCAGCGCCAACGCCCCGGTGGCGGCGATGGCCGACCCCGGGCGGCGGCTCTACGCGCTGCTGTTCCATCCGGAAGTCGCGCACACCGACCACGGCACCGCGATCCTCCGCAATTTCGCCTACGGCGTCTGCGGCTGCACCGGCGACTGGACGATGTCGTCGTTTGTCGCGGAGGCGGTGGCGCGGATCCGCGAGCAGGTGGGCGAGGGCCGGGTGGTCTGCGGCCTGAGCGGCGGCGTCGACTCGACCGTGGCGGCGGTGCTGATGCACCGCGCCGTCGGCGAGCGCCTGACCTGCATCTTCGTCGACAACGGCGTGATGCGGCAGGACGAGGCGGCGCAGATCCGGAAGCGCTTCGAACGGCTGCAGTTGCCGCTGGTGTTCGCCGACGCCGCGACGCTGTTTCTCGATCGGCTCACCGGCATCACCGATCCGGAGCAGAAGCGCAAGATCATCGGCGGGCTGTTCATCGACGTCTTCGAGGCCGAGGCGCTGAAGCTGGGATCGTTCGACTTTCTCGGCCAGGGCACGCTCTATCCGGATGTCATCGAGAGCGTGTCGGTGATCGGCCCGTCGCACGTCATCAAGAGCCACCACAACGTCGGCGGGCTGCCGGAGCGGATGCGGTTCAAGCTGGTCGAGCCGCTGCGGCTGCTGTTCAAGGACGAGGCGCGGCTGGTCGGCAAGGAGCTCGGGCTGGAGGACGAGTTCGTGTGGCGGCAGCCGTTCCCGGGGCCCGGGCTGGCGGTGCGCATCCTCGGCGAGGTGACCGCCTCGCGCCTCAACCTGGTGCGGCGCGCCGACCATATCGTCGCCGAAGAGGTGAAGCGCGCCGGGCTCTACCGCAGTCTGTGGCAGTCGTTCGCGGTGCTGCTGCCGGTCCAGAGCGTCGGCGTCATGGGGGACGCACGCACCTACGAGTACACGATTGCGATCCGCGCGGTGGAGAGCCGCGACGGCATGACCGCCGACTGGGCGCGGCTGCCGCACGAGCTGCTGGCGTCGATCTCGTCGCGGATCGTCAACGAGGTGAAGGGCATCAACCGGGTGGTCTACGACATCAGCTCGAAGCCGCCGTCCACGATAGAGTGGGAATAGCGCACGAGCGGCCGGCGGACGGCGCGTGGGGGTGGGGCCCCGCGCGCAGTGAGTAATGCCTGCGGCGAGCGGGGGTGGGGCCCCGCGAGCATTGAATAGCGCCTGCGGCTCGCACGAGCGGCCGGCCGCGAGGGCGGCGAGCGGGGGTGGGGCCCCGCGAGCATTGAATAGCGCCTGCGGCTCGCACGAGAGGGCGGCGAGCGGGGGTGGGGCCCCGCGAGCATTGAACAATGTCTGACTTCGTCCATCTCCATCTGCACTCGGAATATTCGCTGCTCGACGGCGCCTGCCGCATCGAGGAGATGCTCGACCGCGCGGTGGAGCTGAAGATGCCGGCGGTGGCGATCACCGAGCACGGCAACATGTTCTCGTCGATCATCTTCCACGACCAGGCGCGCAAGCGCGGCATCAACCCGGTGCTCGGCTGCGAGGTCTACGTCGCCCCCGGCGACCGCCGCACCAAGAGCGGCACGCCCGGCGAGACCGCCAATCACCTGGTGCTGCTGGCGGAGACGCGCGAGGGCTACCACAACCTGATCAAGCTGGTCTCGGCGGGCTACACCGAGGGCTTCTACTACAAGCCACGCATCGACAAGGAGCTGCTGGCGCAGCACGCGAAGGGGCTGATCGGCCTCAGCAGCTGCCTCAAGGGGGAAGTGGCGACCGGGATCCGCACCGAGCAGCAGCACAAGGCGGTGGCCGCGGCCGCGGCCTTCCGCGACATCCTCGGCCCCGAGAACTTCTTCCTCGAGATGCAGTACCAGGGCATCGACGACCAGCGGGTGGTCAACGTCGGGCTGCAGCCGATCGCGCGCGATCTCGGCCTCCAGCTGGTCGCCACCAACGACGTCCACTACCTGCAGAACTCCGACTACAAGCCGCACGACGTGCTGCTCTGCATCGGCACCGGCAAGTCGGTGCACGACACTGAGCGCCTCCGCTACCACGGCGATCAGTTCTATCTCAAGACCGCCGAGGAGATGGCCCAGGTCTTCGGCGATTTTCCGGAGGCGCGGCAGAACACCGTCCGCATCGCCGAGCGCTGCCACGTCGATCTCTCGGGCACGGTCAATCACCTGCCCAACTTCGACGTTCCCGACGGCTTCACCCTCGACGGCTACTTCGAGCACATCGTCCGGGAGGGCTTCGCCAAGCGGCTGCCGCGGCTGCAGGATCTGGCGCTGCGCGGCCTCCTCACGCACACCGTTGACGAGTACGAGCGGCGGCTGACCTACGAGATCGACATGATCAAGCAGATGAAGTACCCCGGGTACTTCCTGATCACGTGGGATTTCATCCGCCACGCGCGCGAGCAGGGGATTCCGGTCGGCCCCGGGCGCGGCTCGGCCGCCGGCAGCTTCGTCGCCTACTGCCTGTGGATCACCGACGTCGATCCGATCGCCTACGACCTGATCTTCGAGCGCTTCCTCAACCCCGAGCGGGTGTCGCTGCCCGACATCGACATCGACTTCTGCGAGCGCCGCCGCGGCGAGGTCATCGACTACGTCACCACCAAATACGGCCGCGCCAATGTCGCCCAGATCATCACCTTCGGGACGATGAAGGCGCGGGCGGTGGTGCGCGACGTGGCGCGGGTGATGGACATCCCCTACGCCGACGCCGACCGCGTCGCCAAGGCGATCCCCCCGGCGCTCGACATGACGCTCGAGAAGGCGCTGATCGAGAGCCCGGTGCTCAAGGACCTCGAACAGAAGGACGAGCGTATCCGCGAGCTGATTGCCGTCGCCCGCCGGCTCGAGGGCATGACCCGCCATGCCTCCGTCCACGCCGCCGGCGTGGTCATCGCGCCGCGGCCGCTGACCGAGTTCGTGCCGCTCTACAAGAGCCAGAAGGACGAAATCGTCACCCAGTGGGCGATGAAGGAGGTCGAGCGCGTCGGCCTCCTCAAGATGGACTTCCTCGGGCTGAGCACGCTGACGCTGATTCGCGACGCCCTCGACGAGATCAAGCGCACCGAAGGGATCACCCTCGACATCGACGCCATCCCGCTCGACGACGCCAGGACCTATCAGTTGT
>JBDTOB010000098.1:0-8002 GCA_039933435.1 Acidobacteriota bacterium
TCAGCCTCGCACCCGACGACTGGCTGCTGAACATGCAGCTCGGCGCGCACTACCTCGACGGCGGCAAGTGGGCCCAGGCGGGTGAGCAGTTCCGGCACGCGGTCGAACTCGTACCCGATAATCCGCGCGCCTACAACAACCTGGGCCTCGTCTACCGCGGACTGGGCAAGCTGGACGACTCCGCTGCCGCGTTTCAGAAAGCCATCGACCTCGAGCCGACGTTCATTCACTTCAGGAACCTGGGCATGGTGCTCGCGGAAGCGGGAATGTATCCAGAGGCCGAGCAGGCACTCGAACGAGCGATCGGGATGCGACCGAATCAGTATCGGGCGTGGGGCCTGCTCGCTGCCGTCTATGCCAACCAGCGCGCCGACGCGACCAAGGTCAGGGACACGTATCTCAAAGCGATCGCGCTGGCGGCCGACCTGCTGAAGCAGACGCCGAAGGACGAGTATCTCCTGGCCGACGTCGGCGGCTATTACGCGGCGGTGGGGAAGGACAAGGAGAGCCTGGCGCTGCTCGCGCAGGCGGCGGCGCTCGCGCCGGACGTCCCGGAAGTGCTCTACCAGGTGGCCGTCGGGTACGAGATGCTGCACCACCGCGAAGAGGCGCTACACTGGCTTGCCAAGGCCAGGTCGAGCGGCTATTCTTCCGGGGCGATTGCGCGAAACCCGCTGCTGGCCGCGCTTCGCGCGGACCCGCGCTACGGCTCGCCCGCCGCTGCACGTCGCTGACCGGCACTCAGGAGAAGATTCGATGACCAACCCCAACGTCGATCGCGCGTCCGCGCCAACAAAGAAGACCGCCAAGAAGAAGCCCGCCAAGAAGTCGTGAGTCTGGCGTCCGGCAAGCGCGTCTACACCAGCATCGAATCGCCCGACCAGCACGAAGACTGGTCGCTGCAGAAGGCGAAGGCGCTCGGCCTCAGCGCCAGGAAGCAGAAGATCCCGGCGGCGAAGGACCTTCGTGAAGCCTGGTGGAATATCGGAAACCAGGGAGCCACCGGCTCCTGCGTCGGCTGGGCGCTCGCCGATTCGGTGCTGCGGTACCACTTCGTCAAGTCAGGAAAGCTGCGCCCGCACGAGCACATTTCCGTCCGCTATATCTGGATGGCGGCGAAGGAGATGGATCATAAGTGCGCGTATCCGACGACGTTTCTCGATGATGCGGGGACCAGTGCGAAAGCAGCGCTGAGGGTCGTCAAGAAGATCGGCGCGCTGAAGACGTCGGTCCTGCCCTTCGAAGGTGGGTTGGTCAAGCTCAAAGAAGCGCACTTCCTGAAGGTCGCCGGACGATTGAAGGTGAAAGCCTACTTCAATCTCTGCGGCACGCAATCAGGGAAGCTGGATCGATTCAAGGAATGGCTGGCGCATCACGGGCCGATCCTGACGCGCCTGAAAGTGGATCCTAGCTGGAATAATATCAAGCCGGACGGTCAGCTTCGCACGTACGACAGGAAAAGAGCCAACGGCGGTCACGCCGTCTCCATCGTCGGCTACACGACCACGCATTTCATCATTCGCAACAGCTGGGGCGCCCAGTGGGGCGACAAGGGATTTGCCTACGCCAGCGCTGAGTACACGATGGATGCCTTCCACGAGGCGTACGGGATCGTGATCTAGCCACCGCTGTTCGCGCTGCAACCATCCTCTTCGTCACGTTCAAGATGCTGCTGATGGTGTTCCGCGCTCCATCCGGGATTGCCAACGCGGCGCGCGACGGCCGCGACCTCGGTGACGCCTGAACTCGGTTGGCACTCGGCTGAGCTCATCCGAGACATCCTACGGACAGGCGCCCAATCGGCGAGCCTTGACCGTTCGGTGTTCGACCTTGCCGTCTGCCGTGGTGATCGTCTGGGTTCCTTCCGATGTATCGCCCGTGAACGTGGTGGTGCTTTCAATGGTTCGGTCGCCACAGAGGAGGGCGTACTTCACCGTATTGCCCTGGATATCGTAGGACTTGACGGTGCAGCGCCCCTTCGCCCTCTTCTCGGCAATCGCCCTGGCCGTCTTGGTGTCGCCATTCATTTCGTTCGCCTGGTCCGGCGTCATGCACTGCTTCATGACCCTCGAGTCGCCATTACCCGACAGCGTAAACTCCCACTGGCCGGCCATCATCCGCTCAGCGGCCCGGACCGAGAACGCTTCCGAGAGGAGGAGGAGCGCGCAAATAATTGTGGAGAGCCGCGTCTGCTTCATCATCGTTGGCACCTTCATGGTCTGAACATCCAGTCAATCGGATCGTGCTCGTTACCGCGGGCTGCGAATCGTCACCGCGTCCTCGGATCGACGCCCGCGCGTAACTCTCGTCGCCATCGCGGAGAGCATACCATTTAATTACAGTGTACTGTATTAATTATAAGAGTATCGAGCGCTCAGAGACGACTGCGCACAGACGACGTCCGGTGGTTGCGACGCCCATCGAGGTTGCCCGATGATGTCTCAGACTGCGCCGACGGCTACGGCCGGCGGTAGCGAATCGGACCACGAACACGCCGATCGGGATCGCACCTCTGCCCGCGCTGCGTGATGACCACCTCCCCTCGGCGCGCGAGATGACGGCCGAGGTCCCGCACCTCTTCGAGGTGCGCGCGCCAGCCGCGAGGGGAGACGGCGCGCGCCACCTCCGATGGACAGATGCTGGCGCCCGGCTGGCGCTGGTCCAGCAGCGCCTCGATCGCCTGCCGCCAGCGCCGCGCGCGCGCGAACCATACGGCGTAGCTCGTGTTGTCAACGAGCCGACGGTTGTCATCCGGCGCCCCGTCGTCCCACCACACCGCGCCGCGCTCGCCGAGCGCGACCTTCGCGCGATGCACCCGCTGGCGCGCCCGCCGTTCGGCCATTGCGTCCCCTCGACGCTTGGCCGACCCGACGGCGCGCCGAGCGTCCATCAACGCCTTCACCGCGCGATCGCGTTCCGCGTCGCCCAGCGCGGGGTTCGACGCACGCCACAAACGCCCACGGACGACGAGGTAGCGGCCATCCGGCGTACGGAGACCGTCGAGGACGTCATCGGCTGACTGAGCGTGAACGGTGTGCGGCATGACGGTCGCGTGCGCCGGCAGGAAAATCAGGAATGGTGTCCGACGCGGCCGCCCTGTTGAACATCGCAGCTGCCTGCATCGGTGGTGTTTGTCCTCGCTCAGCGATTCGAGAACTTTAGCACCGCTTCAGGAAGTCGCGCCCCGCAAGAGAGAGAGGATTCGCCGATGTCATTGGAGGCCAACGGCGCCCGCCACAGGCAAGCGCAGCAAAATGAGCACGGAGAGGACAGCGAACCATCCTTGAGAGAAGATACACGGACATGAACACCGCCCCTGATATCTCGCTTCGGCGCGAGCGCTGGAAACTGACCGTCCGGCTCGTGCGTGTCCTCGAGAGACCCATGCTGTGGCTCAGCGCTGTGTGGTCGGTGTTGATCATCCTCGAGTTCACTCGGGGGCTGTCGCCCTGGCTCCGGACGCTCAGCGACATCATCTGGGCTGCATTTGTCGTGCAGTTCCTCGTTGAGTTCGCCACAGCTCCGCAGAAGGGGATGTACCTCCGGAAACGCTGGGTCACCGCGCTGTCGCTGGCTGTGCCGGCGATCCGTCTGCTCCGGCTCGCGCGTGTCATCCGGTTCGTGCGGGTGGCGCGCGCCGCTCGCGGGGTTCGTCTGGTGCGTCTGTTGGGGACGATGAACCGCGGCATGCGCACGCTGGCTCTCGGGTTCAAGCGCCGAGGACTTGGGTACTTGATGGTGCTCACGGCTCTCGTCGTTCTGACCGGTGCTGCTGGCATGTACCGCTTCGAGCTCGACGCACCCGGCGGCGCTGGCTTTCCCGACTACGGCACCGCGCTATGGTGGACCGCCATGCTCCTGACGACGATGGGGTCCGACTACTGGCCACGAACCGGCGAGGGACGTTTGCTGTGCCTGCTGCTGGCGCTCTACGCCTTTGCCGTATTCGGCTATGTCACCGCGGCCATCGCCGCCTACTTCGTGGACCGCGATAAAGAGGCGCGTGCCGCGTGATGGTGCGTGAGACATCATCGACGAGCCCGAGCGCCTCAGCGACAATCAGTGAACTGGAGTCCCGTTCGGCTGAGGCCGAGCCGGCGTGCCCAGGGCCATCGGCCCTCGATCTCTACCTCCAGTGAGAAACTCAAGAACGTGCGGATCGCAACGATTCCTGCCAGGACGCCGACGCTGCGGAAGGTCGGGTCCACGGCGACGGTGTTGATGAACCTCCTCTGAACGGACACGCCCGAAGCGAGTCCTGTAGCGGGACGTCAGTCTAGCGGCCGGGTGGGAAGAACTCCAGCTCGTTGATCGGGTTGCTCGGAACCTTGGATGGTAACTTTGTCGCGGTGACAAGTGTCGTCGCGGCGATCGGGTTGCCCCACCAGAACCTCCAGCCGAGGCGTCGTCGCTGGACGTGTGTCGCGCCGAGAGAGGCCAGGGTGTCGGCATAGAGTCTTGTCGTGCGGATATCGGCGATCGCGATGCGGCCTCCGGGACGCAGCACGCGCATCGACTCGCGGACAGCCGCGGCCCGGCCCTCGCGGCCCGGGATGTTGTGGATAGCGAGGCTGGAGACGACCACATCGAACGACTCGTCCACGAACGGCAGCGTCCGCATGTCGCCGGTCTCGAGCAGGACGCGGTCCGCCACGCCTTCGACCGTGGCGTTGGCCATGGCGGCCTCCGGCGCGTTGCCCGACTGATCGGTCGAGCGCCACAGATCGACGCCAATGGCACGCCCAGTGGTCAGCCGCTTCGCGACGGAAGTCAGCACCGCGCCGCGGCCGCATCCCATGTCGAGTACCTGCGCGTCGCCGCGGAGCGAGAGACTGTCGAGAATCTGCTCCCACTCGTGGAACTTGCCGTGGCGCGTCGTGTAGTAAAAGCTCGCGGCACTGGCGCCGAAGAACGCAGTGTACGCAGCGGCCATACGGAACAGACCGGGGTTATGCGCCAGGTGAGCTGCCACCGCGGCGGCGGCGGCCGCAGCGGCAACGCCGGCAAAGGCGACCAGGGCGTAGGGCGCGTCGTAGCCGTAATCCCCAGCGTGGCGAGTATTGCGCATGGGTCAGTGTAATCCGTCGGCGCGCGCGACTGACTCGTGCCCGCCGGCCACCCTCCTTGTGGTTCAGGCTCCAGGCGCCCATCCTGGCCCAGGATGTGTGCACACGGCGTGCGTCATCAGGAATCCCCGCTTCATCCTTCCGGCACGCGCAGCGCCGACTGCAGGTCGGTCAGTCCCCGGCGGAGCGACGCCGCGGTCGTCTCCGGCACGCCGTAGAGCGACAGCCAGATGCCCAGCTGGTGCGCCTCCTGCATCCCTTCGCGTTCGACGAAGAGCAGCGCGTCGTTCCACGCCGGGACGACGAAGGCGATGGTGCGCGATGCGTGCCGCACGGCCACGGTGGCGTCGACATCGACGCTGCCGAGTGAGAGACGGCAGGCGTCGCCCGGCCGGAGCCCGCCAATCGGAGGCTGCACGCGCAAGCCGGTCGCGCCGAAGACTGGGTGCTCCTCGCCGGTGCGCGCCGTGGTGCGGAAGCGTGCTGACTGCTGCCGGCGATCGACGCCGCGATGCCGTTCCAGCGCATGCTTCAGGTTGAACAGGAAGTAGGACCAGCCGGCGTCGAGCCCGTCGATATAGTCGTCCCAGGAGCTGTCGTCGAAGCCCGAGTGCACCAGACGCACCCGGACACGGCCGCCGTGGGCTTCCAGGTGATAGTCGACGGCGAGGCGCACCATGCGGCCGTCGGCCGCCGGCATCTCACCGGCGGTTTGCATCCGCCGCTGGGGCTCCCACACTGTAATCGGCTGCGCCCACATCTCCTTCGGGTCCCAGCCGATGCTGACGCTGCCACCTTCGCCCGGCGTGACGGCGGCGTGCGGCGCGAACCAGCGGGCGATGCCCTCGCCGGTGGTCAGAGCCTGCCACACCTCCTCGAGTGTGGCGTCAATGTCGATGGTCAGTTCGAGCCCGCGGTCGGTGCGCGGGCGGTCGTTGGTCATGTCGCCTCCTTGTCGGCCTCACGGCCGCCTGCGGGTTCGGCCGGAGGAGTGGGCACGGCCGGGTAGCCGCACGCAAACACCCGGAAGGTACGGCCTTGCGGGGCTTCGGGATGGTGGTACCTGGCGGCCAGTGAAGCGAGAGCGGTCGTGAGCTCGTCGGCGAATCGTCGCTGATCGGCCGGGGTCGCAAACCGCACCTCGGTTTCCAGCGTCAGCGTCGGCACGCGTTTGCCGCGGGCAGCGGCGGCCCGACCGAGCGCGGCGAGGTCGTTCAGGGCCCGGCCCGCCACGGCCGAGAGGTAGGCGGACGAGAAGGCGTCGGCGACCATCCGCGGATCGATGGCGACTCCCCCCAACGTCTTCGGCGCGATGGCGTACGACGTCGCCGTACGGACGTAGGAGCGATCGATGCGGCGGCCAACGCTGCCGTGGTCGTGCGCCTCGACGAGCCGCTGCGCTGCGAGCGTCCGCAGGTGGTACAACACCCGTTGGCGGGGCATTCCCATCGTTTTCGCGAGTTGCGGCGCCGATTGGGGCCGCTCGAGCAGGTGGAGGATCCGCAATCGAATCGGCTGAAGGGCCGCCCGCGCGCGGGTGGGGTCGTCGATGATATCGAGGGCTTGGGCGCTCATACGGACACAATGAATGGTCTGTTGCGGAAAGAATAATCTGTCCGTTGCGGCTTGTCAATACAGACATGGTCGGCACACGGAAGGAGCTCGGCGAAGCCCAATGGGATGCCTGTAACGGTCCGCTTCATGCAGCTTTCGCGGTCAGTCCGCCGTTTCAACCTGAATGCGCGTCGTGAGGTTTCAGGTTGATGTCGACACTTTCAGTGTGAAAGGCCAGACCGTGGGACGGATACACACACGTTGTTCGAATATCAGTGGTTGTCAGGGCGATCCCGCCCAGGCGAAAGGAATTCGTGGAAGGACCGATGATCATCAGGCACATCCTCTGCGCGATCGACCGCTCGCCCCGGTCCCTCCAGGCCTTCGGTTATGCCCTTGCGCTCGCCAGATGGCAGAGTGCCAGACTGACCTTGCTGGAAGTGATTGAGGAGGCCCCGCCGCCGGGCGTCACCCGACCGCCGAAGAGCGGCGGTGTGCCGAAAGACATCCGCACAGCCTTCGAGCGCGATCTCCGGCGGATGTTGACAGCCAGACGCGCGTCTGACGTGAAGGTCGAGATCCTGATGCGGAGAGGCCAGGTCGTTCAAGAGATTCTTGCGCAGGCCAAAGCGAGTCGGTCGGACCTGGTCGTGATCGGAAGCCACGGCCGTGGAGGAGTACAGCGCCTGGTGCTGGGATCGGTCGCCGAGAAGGTTCTTCGCCTGGCCACGTGTCCGGTGCTCACGGTTCGCAGAGGCGTGAGGCAGGCACGCCGCAACCGGTCACCCTTCGAGACGATCCTCTGTCCAACGGATTTCTCCGTGGCTGCGAATAAGGCCGTGGCCTACGCCAGGCGGTTAGCGCAGGAGGCAGGTGCCAAACTGGTGTTGATGAGCGCGGTCGAGTGGCCCTTCGGTGAGGCCGCGACCTCCGGAGCGGTCGCAGAGCTTCAGAAGAGCATCGAATCGAACGCGCGCGAAGCGCTCCTTCGCATGTTGCCCCGTCCGGCTTCCCACGGGACACGCGCCGAAGCGATGGTGAGCGTCGGCAAAGCCAGCACCGCGATTGTCAAGGCCGCCCGTGCACGGTCCGTCGATCTCATCGTGATGGGTGTCTCGGGACGCGGCGCATTGGACGTGGCCCTGCTCGGTTCGACTACGCATCACGTCATTCGCGACGGCACCTGGCCGGTGTTGACCGTGCGGACCGTCGGCCGATGACAACCGCATGCGCGCTGCGGGCAATCCGTGCGAGGCGGGGAGCCGCGGCCGAGCACGCGACCAGACTGACGTCGCTTCGTTCACCGCTTGTGAGGCCATGGAGTCAATCGTGACGCTTCAAGACAAGATCGCGATTATCACGGGGGGAGCGACCGGGATCGG
>JBDTOB010000099.1:0-7941 GCA_039933435.1 Acidobacteriota bacterium
GCATTCCCGTGCGGGGCGCCTGACGTGCGCATCCTCTTCATCGGCGACATCTTCGGCAAGCCGGGACGCGAGATCGCCCGCAAGGCCGTCCCCGCGCTGGTCGAGCAGCGGGCGATTGATTTCGTGATCGCCAACGTCGAGAACTCCGCCGCCGGCTTCGGCGTGACCGGCGACATCGCCGACACCATCCTCGGCTACGGCGTCGACGCGATGACGACCGGCAATCACGTCTGGGACAAGAAGGAGATCCTCGACTATCTCCCCCGCCAGCCGAAGCTGCTGCGCCCGGCCAACTTCCCCGCCGGGGTGCCCGGCCGCGGCAGTTACCTCGGCCGCACCCGCTCCGGCGAGCCGGTCGGGGTCCTCAACCTCATGGGGCGCATCTTCATGGCGCCGCTCGACGACCCCTTCGCCGCGGCGCTGCGGGAAGTCGAACAGCTCCGCGCCAAAGCGCGGGTCATCATCGTCGACTTCCACGGCGAGGCGACCTCGGAGAAAGTGGCGATGGGCTGGCACCTCGACGGCCGCGTCACCGCGGTCTTCGGCACCCACACCCACGTCCAGACCGCCGACGAGCGCATCCTCCCCAAGGGCACCGCCTGCCTGACCGACACCGGGATGACCGGGCCCCATGACTCGATCATCGGCGTCACCGTGGAGGCCGCGCTCGGGCGCTTCGTCAACGGCATGCCGACGCGCTTCGAGTCCGCCACCGGACCCGGCCGCCTCAACGCGGTGATCGTCACGGCGGATCTCGCGACCGGCAAGGCCACCGCGATTGAGCGCCTGAACCTGTCGGCGGCCGAGGTCGACGAGCTCGCCGCCGTCCCTCTCCCGGGACGCTGAGCGATGAGCGATCTGTTCTCGCTGCCGTTTGAGGAAGAGCGGCCGCGGCCGCCGGCGCCGCCGCGCCGCCAGGTCGTGACGGTCTCGGAGCTCACCGCCGCGATTCGCGGCGCGCTCGAGAACGGCTTCGGCGACGTCTGGGTCGAAGGGGAAATCTCCAACTGCCGGCTGTGGAACACCGGCCACCTCTATTTCACCCTCAAGGACAGCGGCGCCCAGATCAAGGCGGTCATGTTCCGCTCGGCGGTGCGCTACCTGAAGTTCAAGCCCGAAGACGGCCTGCACGTCATCGCCCGCGGCCGACTCGGGGTCTACGACCCCAAAGGGGAATACCAGATCGTCTGCGAGCACCTCGAGCCCCACGGCCTCGGGGCGCTGCAGCTCGCCTTCGAGCAGCTCAAGAAGACGCTGCAGGCGGAAGGGCTCTTCGATCAGGCGCGCAAGCGTCCGCTGCCGGCGCTGCCGCGGATCATCGGCATCGTCACCTCGCTCGACGGCGCCGCCATCCGCGACATCATCAAGGTGCTGCGCCGGCGTCATCCCAACGCCCATCTCCTGATCCGGCCCACCCGCGTGCAGGGCGAGGGGGCGGACGCCGATGTCGCCCGCGCGATCCGCGCCATCGTCTGCGTGCCCGGGGTCGACGTGGTGATCGTCGGCCGCGGCGGCGGCTCGCTCGAGGACCTGCAGGCGTTCAACCAGGAAGTGGTCGCCCGCGCCATCGCCGCCTCCCCGGTCCCGATCATCTCGGCGGTCGGGCATGAGAGCGACGTGACGATGGCGGACTTCGTCGCCGACCTGCGCGCGCCGACGCCCTCGGCGGCCGCGGAGATGGTGGTCTCGGCGAAGGACGACTTCTGCGCGCGGATCGATCGGCTCTCGCACCGCCTCCAGACCGCCGCCGGCGCCGGGCTGCAGCGGCGGCGCGCCGCGGTGCACGGGCTGACCAGCCGGCGCGGACTGGCCGGGTGGCACACCCGCCTGGCGATGCGCGGCCGCCACGCCGCCGAGCTGACCCACCAGCTGCGCCGCATCGCGACCGCCCGGCTCGCGGGTCAGGATCGCGCCTACCGGGCGCTGCGGCTCCGGCTCGAGTCGCGCGACCTGCGGCGGCGGCTGTCGGAGGTGCGACGCCGGCTGGCGGGCGCGGACGGGCGGCTCGGCGTCGCCGGCGGCGCGCTGCATCAGCGTCCGGCGGCGCGGCTCTCGGCGATGGCCGGCCGGCTCGGCAACCTCAGTCCGCTGGCGGTGCTGGCGCGGGGCTACGCGGTGTGCTGGGACGAGAGCCGGACGACGATCATCCGCCGCGCCGCGGCGGTGGCGCCCGGCGATCGCGTCCGGGTCACGCTGCACGAGGGAGAAATCGAATGCGACGTCCGCCGGACCGCGCCGACGTCCGATCTGCCGTCCGGGGACGGGCCCGGACGCGGCTGAAAGTTACGGGTGCATGGTGACCGACCCCACAATCAAGGATTTCGAATCGGCCATCGCCGAGCTCGAGCGCCTCGTCAAGACGCTCGAAGACGGCGACCTGCCGCTGGAGAAATCGCTGGAGCTGTTCGAGCGCGGCGTGCAGCTGTCGCGCTTCTGCCACGCCAAGCTCGAGGAAGCGGAGCGGCGCGTCGAGATCCTCAGCGACCGCGGCGAGACGCGCCCGGCCCCCGCCTCGCTGGTCAACGACGCCGACGACGGAGACGCGCCGCGGTGAGCGCCGCGCCGCCCGAGGCCGCGCTCGCGGCCTGGCTGGACTCCCGGCGCCGGACCGTCGAGGCGGCGCTCGACCGCTACGTCCCGGCGCCGGGCGCCGTTCCTGCCGACCGCCACCAGGCGCCGCCGCGCATCGCCGAAGCGATGCGCTACAGCCTGCTTGCCGGCGGCAAGCGGCTTCGCCCGCTGATGGCGCTGGCGGCGGCCGAGGCGGTCGCCGAACGGCAGGGCGCGCCCCCCGACACCGCCGTCCCGGCGGCGCTGCCGGCAGCCTGCGCGCTCGAATTCATCCACACCTACTCGCTCGTCCACGACGACCTGCCGGCGATGGACAACGACACCCTGCGCCGCGGCCGTCCCACCGCGCACGTCGTCTTCGGCGACGGCATGGCCATCCTCGCGGGCGACGGGCTGCTGACGGAGGCTTTTTCGCTGCTGTCCCGCGAGCCGCGCGAGGCGGAGGCGGTGCCGCCGGCGGAGCTCGACCGCCGCAAGCTCGAGGCCGTCGCCATCATCGCCGAGGCCGCGGGGGCGGCCGGCATGGTCGGCGGCCAGGCGATCGATCTCGAGGCGGCGTTGCCCGGCGCCGCGCCGCTCGACGCCGCCGGCCTGCGCGAGATGCACATGCGCAAGACCGGGGCGCTGATCATCGCGGCGGCGCTCGCCGGCGGGGTGATGGCCGGCGCGCGTGCCGCGGAGATCGAGGCGATCGGCCGCTACGCGCTGCAGGTCGGGCTCGCCTTCCAGATCGTGGACGACATCCTCGACGTCGAGGGGGCGTCGGCCGATCTCGGCAAGACGCCCGGCAAGGATGCCGCCGCCGGCAAGCCCACTTATCCGTCCATTTACGGGCTCGAGGAATCGCGCCGGCTCGCGGCCGCGTGCGTCACGCGTGCCATCGCCGCGCTCGACGAGGCGCAGCTCGGCGGTCAACTGCCCGCGATCGCGCGCTGGGTGGTCGGCCGATCGAATTGACAAGCCGTCTCAGGCTCGACGCGCTGCTGGTCGCGCGCGGCCTGGTCGCCTCACGCGAGCGCGCCCGCGCGCTGATCATCGCGGGCGACGTGCGCGTCAACGGCCAGCCGGCTACCAAGGCGGGCACCGCCGTCGCGGCGGATGCCGAGGTCACGGTCAGCACCCCGGATCATCCCTACGTCGGCCGCGGCGGGCTCAAGCTCGCGCATGCGCTCGACACCTTCGGCATCGAGGTCGCCGGCCGGCTCGCGCTCGACATCGGCGCCTCGACCGGCGGCTTCACCGACGTGCTGCTCCAGCGCGGCGCCGCCCGGGTGGTAGCGCTCGACGTCGGCCACGGCCAGCTCGACTGGAAGATCCGCAGCGATCCCCGGGTCGAGGTGGTCGAGCGCGTCAATGCGCGCACACTCACGCCGGGCGCCCTGCCGGGCTCGATCACCGCCTTCGACATCGTCTCGATCGACGTCTCCTTCATCTCCCTTCGCCACATCCTGCCGGTCGTCCCGCCGCTGCTCTGCGCAGGCGCCGACGTCGTCGCCCTGGTAAAGCCGCAATTCGAAGCCGGCCGCGCCGAAGTGGGCAAAGGCGGCATCGTCCGCGACGCGGCGGTGCACGCCCGGGTGATCGAGGAGGTGGCGGCCGCGGCGGATGCGCTAGGATTGAGGCGCGCCGGGCTGGTGGACTCGCCGATTGCCGGGATGGAGGGCAACCGCGAGTTCCTGCTGCACCTGCGCCGGACCGGATGACCAGCAGTCGGATGTCTTGATGCCAATCACACGAATAGGCCTCGTCGCCAAGCGCGGCCTCGAGGCGGCGGCGAGCGTTCTGGCGGATCTGGCCGGGTGGCTGGAGGCGCGCGGCGTCAGCCCGGTCTTCGAGACCGAGACCGCGGCCCTGGCGGGGCTGCCGCCGGGACGGCCGACGGTCAAGCGCGACGACCTGCCGCGGGAGTGCGACCTGATCGTCGTGCTCGGCGGCGACGGCTCGCTCATCGGCATGGCCGGGCGGATCGCCGAGGCGGGGGTGGACGTCCCGATCGTCGGCGTCAACTTCGGCAACCTCGGCTTCCTCACCGAAATCACCCTGGCGGAGCTCTATCAGTCGCTCGAGGCGGTCCTCGACGGCACCGCCCAGGTCGAGGAACGGATGATGCTCCGCGCCCGCACGCTGCGCGGCGACGTGGTCCATGAAGAACGCCTGGCGCTGAACGACGTCGTCATCACCAAGGGGGCGCTGTCGCGGATCATCGAGCTGGCGGTGGCGATCGGCAACCGGCCGGTGATGCGGGTGCGGGCCGACGGCCTGATCATCGCCAGCCCGACCGGATCGACCGCCTACAACCTCGCCGCCGGCGGGCCGATCCTGCATCCCGAAGTGGACGCACTGCTGCTCACGCCGATCGCTCCGCACATGCTGACCAACCGGCCGATCGTCCTGCCGGGCTCCTCCGAAGTGCGCATCCAGCCGGCCGCCAACGGCTCCAACGAGGAGATGTTCGTGACCTTCGACGGCCAGTCGGGCCATGCGCTGCAGTCGGACGATGTCATCTGCGTGAGCCGCGCCGACCGGCGGCTGCGCCTGATCCGCGCCTCGAACCGCACCTACTTCGACGTCCTCCGCGAGAAGCTGAAATGGAGCGAACGGTAGTCAGTTCTTGGTGCGGCGCGACTGGTACTGGTAGACGTTGCGGTTGTGCTCGTCGAGCGTGGACGAAAAGGCGTGGGTGCCGTCGTTGCGGCTGACGAAGTAGAGGTAGGGCACGTCGGCGGGATTGGCGGCGGCCTCGAGCGAGGCCTTGCCGGGCGCGGCAATCGGCCCCGGCGGCAGTCCGGCATAGCGATAGGTGTTGTAGGGGGAATCGAAGCGCAGATCCTCGCGGGTCAGATCGCCGGTGTAGCGGCCGGCGCGCTCGAGGGCATAGATCACGGTCGGATCGCACTGCAGCCCCATGCCGATCCGGAGCCGGTTCGCATATACCGCGGCGACAATCTGCCGCTCCGCCGCCTTCCCGGTTTCCTTCTCGACGATCGACGCCAGCGTGACCAGGCCGCGCACGTCGAGGCCGCGCGCCGCCGCCCGCGCGCGCAGATCCGGCGTCAGCGCCTTCTCGAAGCCCGCCACCATCCTGCGCACCAGTTCGGCGGCGGTGGCGCGCCGCGGCATCGCGTAGGTATCAGGGAAGAGGTAACCCTCGAGGTCGGTGGCGGCGGGATCGAAGGGCGCCGCGAGCGTCCGCTCGCGCGCCGCGGCCACGAAATCGGCGGCGCTGCCCAGGCCCTTGGCGGCGTAGAGCTCGCTCATCTGCTTGATGGTCAGCCCCTCGCGGAAGGTGATCGGCAGCAGATACACCTCGCCGCGCGCCAGCTTCGCGACCACCTGCGCCGGCGTCGCCGGCTCCGCGAAGCGGTACTCCCCCGCCTGCAGGCGCCGTCCCTTGCCGCTTCGCAGCAGCGCCAGCCGGAACCCGAGGCTGTTGCGGATGACGCCGGCCTCGACCAGCCGCCGGCCGATCGACGCCGGCCCGGCCCCCTGGGGGATCTCGACGAATTGCTCGGAGCCGCTGTAACCTTTGTACGGCCGCGAAAGATTGAACGCCGCCCACCCGGCCGCGACCGCCACGATCACCGCCACGACCACACTCCACCGGATGATCCGCTTCACTCGTCGTCCTCCTCCGCCGGGGCCGGCGACAGCCGTGCCTGGCCGTCGAGATAATCCTGCAGGATCACGGCCGCCGAGGCCGCGTCCAGCAGCAGCTTGCGCTTGCGCCAGTCCTTTTCACGGCGCGCCAGCAGGCTCTCGGCCTCGCGGCTGCTCAGCCGCTCGTCCTGCAGCACCACTGGCAGCGTCACCACCTCGCGCAGGCGCGCGGCGATCTGCTCGACGATGGGGGTCTGGCCGGAGGGGTCGCCGTTGAGGCGGCGGGGATAGCCGATGACGACGGCGGCGAGGCCGTCGGAGTCGGCCGACAGCACGGAGATTTCCGACGACAGATCGGCGGCGACGCGACGCGGATCGCCGGAGCCCGGCAGCGTCTTCCAGGGACGGGCCAGCATGCCGGTGGCATCGGACAGCGCCAGGCCGATGCGCCGGCGTCCGTAATCGATCCCGAGGGCCCGCACGTTCAGAGCGTACACCAAGCCCGGCATCGCTATAATCCCGGCATGGTCACCTTCCACCCGGCGTTGCGCGCCGGCGCGGCGCTGTCGATCGCGCTGGCGCTGGCGGTCGCACCCGTCTGCGGCCAGGGCGGCGAGCCCCCGGGGGCGGACCGCGCCCAGGCCCAGGCGGCGGCGCGCCGCGCGGCCGAGCGGATCCGGGCGCTGCAGCGCGAGTCGGACGCGCTGGCGACGCAGGAGAAATCCCTGCTGGTGGAGCTACGCGCGCTCGAGGTGGAGCGCGAGCTCAAGACCGCGCAGCTCGCGATCGCGGTGCGGGACCTGGAACAGACCAACCGCCGGCTGAGCGAGACCATCGCCCGCCACTCGGCGCTGATGGCCGCCGCGCAGGGCGAACGTCCGGGAGTCGAGGCGCGGCTGGTCCAGCTGTACAAGATGGGCCGGGCCGGGTACTGGAAGATGCTGCTGGACGTGGACGACGTCCAGACCATCGGGCGGGCGTACCGGACCGCGGCGGCGATGCAACAGCTCGATCGCGAGCGCATCCAGCAGCACCAGCGCACCCTCGACGCGCTGGCGCGCGAGCGGGCGTCGCTCGAGGCGCAGGCGGCGAGCCTGGCGAAACTGCGGGCGCAGGCGGCGTCGGCGCGGGCGGCGATCGAGCGGGCGGTCGCGGCGCGGACGCACCTGATCGAGTCGGTGGACGAGCGGCGCGATCTCAACGCGCAGCTGACCGGCGAGCTCGAAGCCGCGCAGAAGCGGCTGCAGGGCGCCATCGCCCGGATGGGGGCGGGGCGCACGGCGGCCGCGGCGCTGCCGCTGCGGCCGTTCAAGGGAGCGCTGCCGTGGCCGGCGGCGGGGATCGTGACCGGCCAGTTCGGGCGACGGAAGGCAGGAGCGGCGGGCCTGCCGCGGACCGGCATCGACCTGTCGCTGGCCGAGGGGCTGCCGGTGCAGGCGGTGCACGAGGGGGCGGTCGCGTATGCCGATCAGTTCATCGGCTACGGCAATCTGGTGATCCTGGATCACGGCGACGGCGCCTATTCGCTCTATGGCTACCTGTCGTCGATCGACGTCGCCAAGGGCGATCGGGTCGAGGCGCAGACGCGCCTCGGGGCTACGGGGCGCAGCCCCGGCGGCAACCCCGCCCTCTACTTCGAGCTCCGCGTCGACGGTGCGGCGGTGGATCCCTTACAATGGCTGAAGCGATGATCGCCCCGACCCGCGGGGCCCGGTAATTCCCGTCCGAGGCAGGCTCTGGCTTCATGACCACGAAAACCCGTCTGTCGGTCCT
>JBDTOB010000100.1:0-7900 GCA_039933435.1 Acidobacteriota bacterium
GCTGGTCGACGTCGCGGTCGAGCATCTGCGCTGAGCAGCACGGCAATCCACCTCAACACACACGTTCATTTTCAAGGAGCACACATGAAGATCCAGATCGTCAAGAAGGCCGACAAGAAGGTTTCCCCGAGCGGTTGCGCGTGGATGGTCGAGCAGATGCCCGAGCCGCGCAAGTAGGATGTCGTTCAGTCGATGCCGGGCCGCCGGTTTCTGGCACTTTGTGCCGATATACCGGTAAGCTGGTTCAGTGCGTCCTCTGACGCCATTGAGTCGGTCGGCCCGAGCATCGATGCAGACGAGAACCCCCGCTCCATCGTCGGTTGTCAGGCGCCTCACCAGCGCCGTCATGCCGATGTGCGGGTCGCTCATCCTGGGGCTCCTGGGGCTTTCGATCGGCGGCTGCCGCGCGCAGCCGCCGACACCTTCCGCCCCGCAAACGCTTCATCTCGGTGCCCAGCGCACCGTCGAAACAGAGCGAGTCCTCTCTGAACTGCTGTCGGCGGAGCCGCTAATCGTCATCGACTGGAACGGTCGTCCGCTCCCCCGGCTGGCGACGGAATGGGAATGGGACGACGCCGGCCTCTCCCTGACGATGAAGCTCCGGGAGGATGTCCGGTTCCACGACGGCACCCTGCTGACGTCCGAGGCGGTCGCGGCCATCCTTCGCAAGACCATCCCCAGGGACCGATCGGAAGGCTTCCGGTATCTGGCCGCCCTGGAGACCCCGGACGCCACCACGATTGTCTTCCGCCTCAGCCGTCCTGACTCGTTCCTGATCGAGGCGATCGCGGGCGCGCTGATTCGGGATTCCGACAACCCGCTGCTGCGGACCGGACCGTTCAGAATCGTCCCTTTCCCCTCGGGGCTGCTGGCGTTGAAGAACGCCGGCTATTACCGCGGCGAACCGGGTATCGACCGGGTGGAGGTCACGTTCTACGACACCCAGCGGGCGGTATTCGCCGCGATCATCAGCGACGCCGTCGACATGGTCCCGGAAGTGAACCCCGAGTCGGTGGAGTTCCTGAAGGGGGCGTCGCAGCTCGAGACCTTCGCCTCGGTCCGGCCTTTTTACATCCCGCTGGTCTTCAATCTCAGGCATCCGATTCTCAGAAACCCGGAGGTGCGGCGGGCACTGTCGCAGGCGATCGACCGTGAGGAAATCGTCCGGCAGGCGATGCGGGGGCACGCGCACATCGCCGAGGACCCGGTCTGGCCGTCGCACTGGGCCTACAACGCGACCTCGAATCGCCGCGGCTACGACCCCGCGGCCGCGAGGGCGCAGCTCGACGCCGCGGGATTCCCGGTACGGCCGTCGGCCACTCCGAACAGGATGGACAGCCGCTTCCGGCTCAACTGCCTGTTCTACAACCGCGACTTTCAGTTCGAGCGCATCGCCATGCTGCTGCAGCGGCAGCTGGAAGAGGTCGGGGTCGATCTGGTGCTGACCGGAGTCGATCAGGACGAGCTCGTTCAGCGAGCGGGCGCAGGTAATTTCGATACCTACGTCTTCCAGCTGACCAGCGGCAAGTCGTTCGACCGGCTCTACGGCTTCTGGCACAGCAAGGGAGGATTGCAGTCGACCGGCTATGCCGGCGCTGATGCCGCGCTCGACCAGCTCCGCCTCTCGCGCCGTGACGCCGACGTCAGGATGGGCGTGGCGACTCTCCGTCAGCGCTTCTACGAAGACGTGCCGGCGGCCTTCCTCGCCTGGCCGGAAACGACCCGCGCGGTGTCGTCCCGGTTCGACATCGGCGATCATCTCGACCCCGACATCTTCGGCAACCTGTGGCGCTGGCACGCCGGCCCCACCCAGAAGGCGGCACGATGAAGCGGGGCATCACCTTCCGCTTCGTGCTGCTGATCGCCACGGCGGCGGTGCTGCCGCTGCTCGTCTACGGCCTCGTCTCGGTGGACTCGCTGCGCCGTGGCACCGAGCAATCGGTGCAGCGCGGCAACCTCGAGGTGGCGCAGCAGATCGCCAAGCAGATCGGCCAGTACTTCAACAACAACGTCCGCGTGCTGACCTCGGTCGGCCTCGAGCTGCACGGCACCCAGCTCGAGCCGTGGCAGCGCTCGCGGGTGCTGCGGAACTACGTCCTCGACTTCCCGGAGTTCCGCGAGATCGCGATCTTCGACGCGGAAGGGCGGGTGTTGGCGACCAGCCGCCCGGGCGGGACGGGGCTCGGCCTGCCGGAAGCCACCGGCGGCGCCGACGCGGGGGCGAAGCAGTTCCGGGTGGCGACGCCGCACATCGACGCCGACGCGCTGCCGACGACCACCTTGTCGGTGCCGCTGATCGAGCACAGCGAAGCGCCCGGATGGATCGTCGCCGAGCTGTCGCTCGAGGAGCTGTGGCGCACGGTCGATCGCATCAAGGTCGGCAACAGCGGCTATGCTCTGCTGCTCGACGAGCAGGCGCGGCTGCTCGCCCACGGCAACCCTGACGACAAGAACATGATTGCCAGCGGCGCGGCGCCGGACGAGCAGACGCTGGCCGGGACGCTGCGCCGCGACCGCGCCAGCCTCGAGTCGCTCACCTTCCGCAACAGCCGCGGCGAGGATCTGCTGGCGGTCGCGGCCGACGTCGGCCGGCCCGCCTGGACGGTGCTGGTCGAGCAGCCGACCGACGATGCCTTCGCCGTCACCCACCGGCTGGAACGGCAGCTGCTCGCGGTCATCGGCTTCGCGCTCCTGGGGACGATGGTGCTCGGCTGGCTCTGGGGCCGCTCCTTCATCCAGCGGATCTTCGAGCTCACCCGGGTGACCCGCGCGATCGCCGACGGCCACATGGACGAGCGCGTCGTGCCCTCGGGCCGCGATGAGATCCGCCAGCTGGGCGAGTCCTTCAACTCAATGGCGGATCACCTCGTCGAGCTTCAGGAGAACGTCCGCAAGCAGGAGCGGCAGGCGATGTTCGGCCGCATCGCCGCCGGGCTGGTGCACGACCTCTCGCATCCGATCCAGAACATCGGCAACAGCTGCAAGCTGATTCAGAAGATGTACGAGGACGCCGAGTATCGCGAGACCTTCCGCCGCACCGTCGAGCGTGAGCTGGTCATCGTCAAGCGGGTCCTCGACGATCTCCGCAACATCGCCAGGCCGATCCCGCTCGAGCGCTTTGCCGTCGATCTGAACCGCACCGTCGCCGACGCCTTCGAGGCGATGGAGCAGCACGCCGAGACCGCCGGCCTGACGCTGCGCCTCGAGCTGAATGCGGAAACCCTGTTCATCGAGGGGGACGTCTTCGCGCTGGGGCGGGTCTACCGCAACCTGATCCTCAACGCCATCCAGGCGACCGCGCCGGGCGGGCTGGTGGTGGTCGCCACCGAGGCGACGCCGGAGCGCGCCCAGATCCGCATCTACGACACCGGCTGCGGCATTCCACCGGAGCGCATCGGCCAGATCTTCGAAGACTTCGTCACCACCAAGCGCCGCGGCCTCGGCCTCGGGCTGGCGATCTCCAAGAAAATTGTCGAGCAGCTGGGGGGCACCATCTCGGTGGCGAGCGAAGTGGGCAAGGGCACCACCTTCGTCCTCGATTTCCCGCGAACGAAGGCACGACCGATGCTGGTGGCGGGCTAGGACGGGCGGGCAGAAAAAACAGCGGCCCGCTGGCGATCCGCCGAGGCGGTGCCAGGGGCCGGGTCAAGGTCGCTCCGCCGCACTACTTCTTCGGCAGGACCGTATCTTTCAACTGCTTGGCGATGCGCGCCTTGACGACCGTCTTGGCGGGAATCTTGATCGCCTCGCCGGTGGCCGGGTTGCGGCCCATGCGCGCCTTGCGCTTCTGCACCACCAGCTTCACCATTCCGGGGAGCACGAACTCGCCCGACCGCTTCAGCTCCTTCTCCGCCAGCGTGTTCAACTCGTCGAAGAACTCCCGCGCCTGCGTCCGCTTCACTTCGAAGCGATCCGCGAAATGCGAAAAGAGTTCGGACTTGCCCATCCTGCGGGCCTCTGCCATCGGCTATTCCCCTTGCTTGGGCGCGCTCTGTAAGACCCGCATAACGGCCGTGCGCGCGTGCGGCGGCAGCGGAGAAATCATGACCTCCGACCGGGATGCCGGCTCGCTTCGATGACGAAGGCGGGCGGACCGGCGCCGGGCGAATGTAGGAAACGAGCCACATCCTAGCTTGCGATGTTTTACGGTGTCAATCTCGGTCTCGCGCGGCAAACGGGGAAAAACCCCGTAAATGTTACAATTTTGTGCCATGTCAAGCCCCGCCCTCGAAACCTTCCCCAACCCCAGCCCGGGCCGGGACTACGAGATCGAAATCCGCTGCCCCGAGTTCACCTCGGTCTGCCCCAAGACGGGGCTCCCCGACTTCGGCGAAATCATCATCACCTACGTGCCCGATGAGCTCTGCATCGAGCTGCGGGCGTTGAAGTACTACATGGTGGGGTTTCGTAACGAGGGGATCTTCTACGAGGCGGTCACGAATCGTATTCTCGACGAGCTCGTCGCCGCCTGCAGCCCCCGGCGCATGACCGTGGTCGGCGACTTCTCGGCGCGGGGCGGCATCACCACGGTGGTCTCGGCCGCCTACGACAAGGCCGCGACGCCGGCGCCGCGACGCGCCG
This sequence comes from Acidobacteriota bacterium, assembly GCA_039933435.1. GTDB lineage: Bacteria > Acidobacteriota > Vicinamibacteria > Vicinamibacterales > 2-12-FULL-66-21 > JALZOC01. The sequence goes on from JBDTOB010000100.1 coordinate 4,582, forward strand.
CGAAAGGCTGAAACGTGGCCGATGAGGCTGCGGACCCGCATCGGGTGCCGATCGAGCGCGAGCTCGACCTGCACGCCTTCCAGCCCCGCGACATTCCCTCAGTCGTCGAGGAGTACCTGCACGCCGCGCATGCGGCCGGGCTCCGCGAGGTGCGGCTCGTCCACGGCCGCGGCCGTGGTATTCAGCGCGGCATCGTCCAGGCGGCGCTCGAGCGGCATCCGCGGGTGGCGTCGTTTCACGACGACACCGCGTCCGCCCTTGGCGCCACCTGCGCGGTGCTCACTTCGTCAGACGGATGATCTGATTCTGCAGCGCCTGGAAAGCCGGGCTGACGTCGGCCTCGGTCTTGGCGAAGTAATACTTACCCTCGAGCTGCGCCGCGGTGTAATCCGGCGACCGCAGATCGTTGGCGATGCGCTTGAGGATATCCTCGGGCTTCTCCGGCATCGTCCCGAGGTTGTACTGCACCAGGTCGCCCATGCCGATGGTGTAGATGCGGATCGGGTAGTCGCCGTTGTCGCTGCGCGCCGAGTCGGCGATGATCTCGAGCAGATTCCGCGCCGCATTGTTGATGTTGAACACTTCCGCCGGATAGCGGTTCGTTCCGGCGTTCTTGTTGCGCAGGCCGCGCCGGGTGCTCTGCGCCGCGCCGTTGACCCGCAGGGTCGAGCTCTGAAGCGGGAAGGCGGTCGGAATGCCGGAGCTGCGGTGATGCGTGTGGGCGCTGGTCAGCGGCAGGAACGCCGCCGGCGCTGCCAGGCAGCTGTTGGCCACCGCGCAGGTGTTGTTCCAGTTCGACGGCGTGATCGAGTAATTCGGACCGGAGACGCCGGTGTCGGTGTCGTAGAGGCCGGCGATGGTCGGATTGTTCCAGGTCTGGCTGTCGGGGTCGGGCGAATTCTTCGGGAAGTCGTACGTGCGCAGCCCCTTGGCCACGGTGGCTGAGTCGTAGAAGCCGGGCACGCTGTTCGAGGCGCCGTCGGTGAACAGCACGATGACCCGGAGGCCGGACTGGGTACCGGTCGGCACCGACCGCAGCTCGTCCCAGCCGCGGTAGAGACCTTCCACCATGGCGGTGCTGCCGCCCGGCAGCGTCGCCGGGATGTCGTTGGAGACGGTGGCTTTGGCGAAGCCGCGGCTGGAGCGCATCTGGTCGATGACCTTGGCGCCGTTGCCAAAGGTGACGAGCGCGATCCGATCGGAGTTCTGGTCGAACGACTCGACGAACGTCCTGGCGGCGTCTCTCACCGCGCCCCATTTCGAGCCGATCGAGCTCGAGACGTCGAGCACCAGCGAGAGGTCGACCATCCGCCGCGTCGCCTGGCCGGTGCTGCTGACCACCACCTGGTTGATGTTCCCGAGCTTCATGAAGGTCGTCGGCATGGTCACCCGCGCGGTGACGGTGACGATATTGACCCCGGTCGAGTTCATCGTCTTCAGGTCGAAGAAATCCCCCGCGGCGGTCGGATCGACGGCGGCGGCGGTCCCCATGTAGCCGCCGACGAAGTTCTGCTTGAACAGCTTGGTGGCCTCGTCGCGCGGGTTGCCGCTGTTCAGCATCCGGGCGGCCCCGAGCGCGGCGCCGTCCACCGCCTTGGTCAGCTGCGCCTTGACGACATAGGCGCGGCCGCTGTCGATGGCCAGTCCGGTGAACAGCAGCAGCGCCACCATCGTCACCGCCATGTACACCAGGGTGAAACCGCGCTGGTCCGATAACAGGAGCTTGGGTCGGGTCATGTTCGCAGCCTTTCAGAGCGTGCGGGCTAGAAATAGGCGATGGAATACAGGGTCTGGGGCACGTTGATGCCGAAGCGGGTGAGCGGCGTCAGCAGCGTGTGCCTGGTGTAGATCTCGGTCACGTAGATCATGCCGCCCTTGACCGACACGAGATTGGCGGGAAGGTTGGTGACCTGAAGATTGGCGTTGCTGTCCGACCCGGCCGCTTCGTAATCCGGCGGGCCGCCGAACGAGCCGCCGCCGCGGGTTTGGATCTGGCTGGTGCCGGCGAGGGCGCCGTACTCGAAGCGCTGGTAGAGCACCATCTTGTCGTAATTGGTCGAGCCGGTGGTGGCGCCGCGCTTGATGACCGAGAGGATCAGCCGGGAGGAGCCGTTGTCGAAGTTCACCGGCGCACTGCTCATCGCCCGGAGCGCCGTCGCGGCGTCCTGCACGGTGGTGTCGCGGGAGATGAGGTTCGACCCCTCTCTGGTCAGCTTGGTGATCAGGTGCTGATCCTGGAGGGCGTAGCCAAGCTCGAGGACCCCGAGCACCAGGACCACGACGATGGGCATGACGATCGCGAATTCGATGACGCTCTGCCCCCTGGCATTGGCGAGGCGATGCAGCGCGCGCGTCCCGGGCATCAATTGGCCGTCCCTTCGTTCTTCATGGTCGACTCCGCGCGCAGGCTGATCTGGCCGCTGGTGAAGAACGGACGCAGCACCGGTGTCATCAGCCGCCACTGGTAATTGACCGTCAGCCGCTCGACCTCGTTGGGTCCGCCGGTGCCGGCCACGAACGAGGCGCCGCCGACGGCGAGGTGGCTGAAGGTGAAGGCGGAGTCGGGAACCGTCAGCGTTGGCGTGGCGCGCCTGAAGGCGTCCTTGATCGAGTCGACGCGCGACATGCTGCCGCTGACGCCGCCGGTCACGGCAAAGCGGGTCGCCTGGGCGGCGCCATTCTGCAGCGCCAGGTGGCAGTAGAGGATCGAGGCGAACTCGACCAACGCGAAGGTGATCAGCAGCAGCAACGGGGTCACCAGCGCCGCCTCGAGCATGGTGGCACCCTGGCTTCCGCGAAGGCGTAGTCGCAAGCGTCGCAACAGGTAGCAGCTCATAGTCTCACCGTTCCGGGTTGGTTCTGAGCAACAGCGCTGCCACCGCATGAGGTTTGGTATCTATCTGCACAATAACGACTTACGGTTGTGACTCGGGCTTGGCGCCGGAAGATTGATCACATGATCGTGAAGCCGCGCGCGATTTTGACGGCGGCTGGGGGAAGGCTTAGAAGAGGCCGGGCAGCACGCGCCAGCGGACCTGCTGCTGGTAGGCGCGGTAGGCGGCATCGGCGGCCAGTGTCTGTTCCTCGCAGAGCGCGCGAATCGCCAGCGCGACGTCGGCGCCGACCAGGACCAGCAGGTTGCCGAGCGTCGGATTGGCGGCGCAGAACGCGGCGTGCGTCAGCAGGTATCCGGAATAGATCGGATGGCGGACGAAGCGGTACATGCCGCTGGAGACGACGCCGCGGTTGGCCGGCATCAGCCCGAAGCTGCGGCCGAGTGACAGCTTTCCGGCAATCACCACCAGCAGGCCGCAGACCG
>JBDTOB010000101.1:0-7887 GCA_039933435.1 Acidobacteriota bacterium
GCGGCTCCATGATCACGGCGCTGCCGGCGGCGGCGCCGTTCTCCTCGACCCCGAGCCGGAGCTCGCGGTCGACGACGAACTGGAGGTACTCGTCGATGGTGAGCTCGATGCCGTCGCCCTCGGTCGGCAGGCGCTCGTCCCGCTTGGACATGGCGTGCTGGCGGGCATCGGTCTGGACCAGCATCCGCCCTTCACGGCCGCGGATGCGCTGGTCGAACGTCGACTCGAGCCCCGCGAGCCCGACGTTGTCGAGCCCGACGTAGCCGAGCAGGTGCGCGGCCAGCTCCTTCTTGGGATAGTAGCGGCGGCTTTCCTTGTAGAAGAGAATGCCGGTCAGGCCGAGCGCGCGGACGCGCTGCCCTTCGGCCGGGGAGACCTGTCGGGCGAGGAAGGCGAACTGCCCCTTGCCGCGCAGCCGCTCCGCCATGGTCGCGCGCTGCGGCGCCGTGCAGTCGTCGAGCGCGCCGCAGACCAGCCGGGCGACGCGGTCGGGATCCTCGATGTCGGACGGATCGGCGGCGATGGTGTCGGCATCGACGCTGTAGGCGAGGACGTGGTTGTTGCGGTCGACGATTTCGCCGCGCTTGGCGGGCAGCTTGATGGTCCGAAGCTGCTGGCGGTCGGCCCGGGCCATCATCTCGCCGTGCTGCACCACCTGCAGGTAGACCAGGCGCGCCTCGATCCCGACCGTCCAGCAGGCGAAGAAGGCCGCACAGACCAGCAGCCGCGACCGCAGCGTGTCGCGCCACTGGCCCGGCGCCGTCGCCGGTGCGCGGCGCGCGACGCGCTGCGCCGGCCCCTGCCAGGGAAGCCTGAAACTGCCGTTGCCGTGTTCGTCCGCCATCAGCCCCTCCTGCCGCGCCCCGACGGGCCTACCGCGCCGCGACGATCGACTTGCCGGGAGGCGCCGACGGCGTCACCCGCTGAATCACGATGGCCTGCGCGCGCGTCGGCGCGACGAGATGCAGCTGCCGGGTGGCGATGTCCTCGATCCGCACCGGCGAGCGCAGGGTCGCGATCTCCAGCCGCAGGTGACGGTTGATTTCCACCTGCACGGCGCGCTGCTGCTGCATCCTCTGAATCCGGTAGCCGTGCTGGAGCAGCTCGAAGTGCTGCCAGGCCGAGAACAGGATGACCGTCACCAGCACGCCGCCGATCAACAGCGAGCGCCACACCTGACGCTGCCGCTCGTCGTCCACCTCGCGGACGATGAGGTTGTTGCGGACGTCCTTCTTGATGGCGTACTCGAAATCCATGCCGCTCATGCAAGCCTCTCGATGGCGCGGAGCTTGGCGCTGCGCGCTCGCGGGTTGCGGGCCACTTCCTCGTCCCCCGGAATCAGCGGCCTGCGGGTCAGCACCCGCAGCGCCTCGCCGCCGGCCGCCAGGGCGCGGAAGGTGTGCTTCACGATGCGGTCCTCGAGCGAATGAAACGAGATCACCGCCAGCCGCGCCCCGGCGCGCAGCCGCTGCGAGGCGGCGACGAGAAACGCGTCCAGGCCGTCGAGCTCGCGGTTGACCCAGATCCGCAGCGCCTGGAAGGTGCGCGTGGACGGGTCGATCCGCTGGTAGCCCCGGCGCGGGACCGCGCGGCGCACGATCTGCGCCAGCTGCCCGGTGGTCTCGACCGGCGCGAGCCGCCGCGCCTCGACCACGCCGCGGGCGATGCGCCGCGAGAAGCGCTCTTCGCCGAACTGAAAGATGACGTTGGCCAGCTCCTCCTCGTCGACGGCGGCGAGCAGATCGGCCACCGTCGGTCCCGCGGTCTGGTCCATCCGCATGTCCAGCGGCTCGTCGCGACGGAAGCTGAAACCGCGCCCCGCGGTGTCGAACTGCAGCGACGAGACGCCGAGGTCCGCGAGCACGCCGTCGACCAGCGGTTCAGCGCGGGCGTCGAGCACCTGGCCGAGCTCCCGGTAGTCCGCGTGCACCAGCTCGATCTGCGGGGACCACTCGGCGAGCGCCTCGGCCGCCAGGCGCAGCGCCGAAGGGTCGCGGTCGAGGCCGAGCAGCCGGGTCGCGCCACCCTGGAGCAGCCCGCGCGCGTGGCCGCCGAGACCGACCGTGCAGTCGACAAACAGCCCGCCGCGCCCCGGATCGAGCAGGGCGAGGGTCTCCGCGAGGAGCACGGGAGCGTGAATCGGGGCGGCGTCCATGCCTCAGATTCCGAAAGCAGACAACGCCCGCGCGTCGTCGTCGGTGAACGGATCCCGCTGCAGCTTGGCGAGGAACCGCTCGTGATTCCAGACCTCGAGGTGGTCGTACTGGCCGAAGACGTCGACCTCCCCCGCCATGCCCGCCGAGTCCCGCAGCCGCGGATGCACCAGCACCCGGCCCTGGTTGTCGAACTCGGCGACCTTGCCGTAGTAGTTGACGCGGTCGAGAAAGCGCTGCCGCGCCGGGTTGGAGGAGGGGACCGTCGCCAGCTTTTCCTCGAGCGCCATCCAGACCGGCATCGGGTAGATGCGGACGGACTCCCCCGTCAGGCTCGTCACGAACAGCTCCGCTCCGTGGCGCTCCTCCATGAGGGCCCGGAAGGCGTTCGGGATCTTGAGCCGACCCTTCTCGTCGATTTTTGCGGCCTGGTTACCTCGGAGCACGGCCGTTAACTCCACTTTGCTCCATTAATTTCCACCGCGATAGTAGAGAAGGGGCCGTTGGTTGTCAACGCAAAACCATGATGGCGTTGCGGTTACGCTTTTTTTTCGCTACCGGGATTGGCTCATCAGCAGAGTAGGGTGATTGCCCTGATGAGTCGGGCCTTAAGGCACTCCGGGGACCGCCGCCAGCCCTTCCCCACGCCCGGCGGCACGCGTGCTACGATCCGTGGTTTGTCCGGGCACGGCGGCCCGGTCCGGCTCCAGCGGGCGTCAGGGGCGTGCAGGTGCGTGGTAAGGTGCGACGGAAATGACGGTGCGGACAGTCCTCGTCTGCGAGGCGCAGGTGCCTTTCGTCCACGGTGGCGCCGAGGTCCACGTACGCCAGCTCGTCCGTGAGCTGCGCGCCCGCGGCTTCGCCGCGGAGCTCGTCAGCGTCCCCTTCAAGTGGTATCCCAAGGAGGAGATCCTCCCCCATGCCGCTGCCTGGCGGCTGCTGGATCTCAGCGAAGCCAACGGCCAGCCGGTCGATCTCCTCATCGCCTCGAAATTTCCCACCTACTTCGCACGGCATCCCAACAAGGTGGCGTGGCTGATTCACCAGTACCGTGCCGCCTACGAGCTCTGCGGCACCGAGTACAGCGACTTCTCCCACACCGAGCTCGATCTCGGCCTGCGCCAGCGTCTCATCGACCTCGACACCGCCTCACTGGCGGAATGCCGCCGCCTCTACGCCAACGCCCGCAACACCGCCGGCCGACTCGCGAAGTACAACGGCCTGCAGGCCGAGGCGCTGTACCATCCGCCGCAGCTGGCCTCGCGCCTGACGCCAGGCCCCTATGGCGATTACGTGCTCTCGGTCGGCCGCATCGAGTCGGTCAAGCGCGTCGAGCTGATCATCCGCGCGATGGCGCGCGTCGATCCCGGCATCCGGCTGATCGTCGCGGGCGACGGCACCCAGCGGGCCAACGCCGGGCGCGCCGCCGAGGCCGCCGGCGTCGCCGACCGGGTCACCTTCCTGGGCAGCGTCGGCGACGAGGATCTGCTCCAGCTCTACGCCGGCGCGCTCGCGGTGGTCTATCCCCCCTTCGACGAGGACTTCGGCTACGTCACCCTCGAAGCATTCCTGGCGCGCAAGCCGGTGCTGACCTGCACCGACTCGGGCGGGCCGAACGAGTTCGTGGTCGACGGCGTCAACGGCTTCGTCTGCGCGCCGGAGCCGGAGGCGCTCGCGGATGCGATCAACCGCCTCGCGGCCGATCGCACCCGCGCCGCGGCCATGGGCGATGCCGGCCACGAGACCGCCAGCGGCATCACCTGGGACGGCGTCATTGAAAAGTTGGTTTCCTGAGCCGCGAGAAGTGCCAGAATTGCCACGCCCCGTGAAGCTGATCATCCAGATACCGTGCCTCAACGAGGCCGCGACGCTGCCCGCCACCCTCGCCGACCTGCCGCGGTCGATACCCGGTATCGACGTCGTCGAAGTCCTGATCGTGGACGACGGCTCGCGCGACGGCACCGCCGAGGTGGCGCGCGCCCACGGGGTCGAGCACGTCGTCCGCTTCCGCCGCAACAAGGGGCTGGCCGCCGCGTTCATGGCCGGCATCGACGCCGCCCTCAAGGCCGGCGCCGACTTCATCGTCAACACCGACGCCGACAACCAGTACGCCGCCCACGAGATCCCCAAGCTGCTGGCGCCGCTGCTGAGCGGCGCCGCCGACATCGTCATCGGCGACCGCAACATCGGCGAGCTGCGACACATGTCCTGGCGCAAGCGCCAGCTGCAGCGGCTCGGCAGCTGGGTGGTGCGGCAGGTGTCGAACACCTCCGTGCCCGACACCACCAGCGGCTTCCGCGCCTACACCCGCGAAGCGGCGCTCCGGATGACCGTCATCTCCGAGTTCTCCTACACGCTCGAGTCGATCATCCAGGCCGGCAAGAAGCGGATGGCGATCGCCCACGTCGCGGTCCAGACCAACGCCCGCACCCGCGAGTCGCGGCTCTTCGACAGCATCTTTTCCTACATCAAGCGCTCGGCCGCGACCATCGTCCGCATCTACGCGATGTACGAGCCGCTCAAGGTCTTCACCTACCTGGGCCTCGGGGTCCTCGGCATCGGGCTGGCGATCTCGCTGCGGTTCCTGTTCTACTACTTCACCGAGGTCGGCTTCGGTCCCGAACGCCACCTGCAGTCGCTGATTGCCTCGGCGGTGCTGATGATTGTCGGCTTCCAGGTCATCGTCATCGGCCTGCTGGCCGACATGATCTCCGGCAATCGCAAGCTGCTCGAGGACCTGCTCTACCGCGTCCGCAAGCTGGAGCTCCCCGACCGGCACCCGCCCGAGGCCATCCCGCCGGCGGAGACCGCGGCCCCCGAACGGCGGGCGCGCTGATGGCCGAGCCCTCCTCCGTCTCGGTGGTGGTGCCCGCCTACAACGAGGCCGGCGGCATCGCCCAGGTGGTCGCCGACCTCGCCGCCGACGCCGCCTGGCACGAGATCATCGTCGTCGACGATGGCTCGACCGACGCCACCGCCGCGGAGGCCGGCGCTGCCGGCGCCATCGTCGTCCGGCATCCTTACAACAAGGGCAACGGCGCCGCCGTGAAGAGCGGCATCCGCCGCGCCACCGGCGAGTACGTCCTCATCGTCGACGGCGACGGCCAGCACCGTCCCTCCGACGCCAGGCGGCTGGTGGCGCGGCTCGGCGAATACGACCTGGTCATTGGCGCCCGCTCTGCCGCCACCCAGGCGACGGTCGCCAGGAAGCTCGGCAACGCCACCCTCAACGGCCTCGCCACCTACCTCACCGGGCGCCAGATTCCGGATCTCACCTCGGGGTTCCGCGGCGCCCGGCGCGAGCAGCTTCGCGAGTTCATCCACCTGCTCCCGAACGGGTTCTCGACGCCGACGACGACGACGCTGGCGTTCATCAAGGCGGGATACAACGTGGCGTTCGAACCGATCGAGGCGCGGCAGCGGACCGGCGTCTCGAAAATCCGGCTGGCGCGCGACGGCGCCAAGTTCCTGATGATCATCCTCAAGATCGTGACGATCTTCAGCCCACTGCGCGTCTTCCTGCCGCTCAGCCTGGCCTCGCTGGCGCTGGGCGCGGCTTACGCGGCGTGGACGATTGCCACCCAGCACCACGTCGCCAACTCCTCGGTGCTGCTGATCATGCTGGCGGTGATCGTCTTCCTGGTGGGACTGGTGTCGGAGCAGATTTCGGCGCTCCGTTTCGAAGGGCGTCGATAACCGCTGCGGATGGCCATCGACCCCGCGCGCGCACGACGGCTGATCCTCGGAGCTGCGGCCGCGGGCCTCGTCCTCCGGCTGCTCTTCGGCCTGTTCTACTGGACCGGCAAGCCGCTGACCCACGACGAGCAGGAGTACCTCGCCCTGGCGCACAGCATCGCCGCGGGGCGCGGCTTCGCCTACGACGCCGCCCACCAGACCGGGACCGCGCCGCAGTTCGGCCGTGCGCCCGTCTACCCGCTGCTGCTCGCCGCGATCGGCGCCGGACACGAGTACGACGCCTCGCCCGTCCGCGTCAAGGCCGCGCAGGCGCTGATTGGATCCGTCGGAGTGTGGCTGATTGGCCTGCTGGCGTTGCGGCGCGCCGGACCCGCTGCCGGCGCCGCCGCCGCCGCGATTGCCGCCGTCTATCCGCCGCTGGTCTGGATCTGCGCCTACGTGCTGAGCGAGGCGCTCTACAGCACCCTGGCGCTGGGCGTGGCGCTGCTGCTCGACCGCGCCATCGATCGCGCGCACCAGGCCCGGCAGAGCGCCGCCGGTGCGCCGCTGACGATCGCCGCCGGCGTGACCGCGGGCATCGCCGCCCTGGCCCGCCCGGCGATGTTGTTCTTCCTGCCGCTGGCCGCGCTCTGGCTGTTCCGTCAGCGCCGCGCCGCGCTCGCGGTCCTGCTGCTGGTGATGGCGCTCGTCACCATCGCCCCGTGGACGATCCGCAACGTCCGCGTCTTCCACCGCTTCGTGCTGATTGCGTCGGAAGGAGGAGTGACCTTCTGGACCGGCAACCATCCGCTGGCGCGCGGCGAGGGGGACATGGCCGCCAACCCCGACATCAAGCGCGCCGAGATCGCATTCCGGCAGGCGCGGCCGGGGCTGACGCCCGAGCAGCTCGAGCCCGAGTATTACCGCGATGCGCTCGGCTATATCGCCCGCCATCCGTGGTGGTGGCTCGGTCTTCTGGCGAGGAAGGCCTTCTACACCGTGCTCCCGATTGGTCCGTCGTATACGCTACACTCGACGGCGTACTGGGCGGCATCGGTGGTGTCGTATCTGCTGCTGCTGCCGTTTGCCGCGCTCGGCTGGCGTCGCCTCGACCGCCGTCCGGAGGCGCTCTTCGTGATGGCGTTCGCCGCCGTCTGCGCCGGCCTCGTGTTCTTCCCGCAGGAGCGGTTCCGGATCCCCGTGATCGACCCCACGCTGATCGTCTGTGCCGCTGCCTTCGCTGACCGCTGGATCCGCTGATGAACGTGCTCGTAGTCGTGCCGACCTATAACGAGCGGGACAACCTGCCGCTGCTCGTGCAGGGCGTCCTCGCCCACCCCGGCTTCCGGATGCTGATCGTCGACGACGGCTCGCCCGACGGCACCGGCGCCGTCGCCGACGCGCTGGCGGCCGAGCACCCGGGGCGCGTCGAGGTCATGCATCGCACCGGCCGCCGCGGCCTGGGCCGCTCCTACATCGACGGCCTCCGCCAGGCGGTGGCGACGCCCAATGTCGATCTCGTCTGCCAGATGGACGCCGACCTCTCCCACAACCCCGACTACCTGCCGGCGCTCGCCGCCGCCACCGCCTCCGCCGATGTCGTCATCGGCTCGCGCTACCTGAACGGCGTCAGCGTCGTCAACTGGCCGCTGCACCGCATCGTCCTCAGCACCTTCGCGAACCGCTACGTCCGCGCCGTCACCCGGCTTTCGGCGACCGACTGCACCAGCGGGTTCCGCTGCTGGCGCCGCGAGGCGCTGGCGAAGCTGCCGCTCGATCGCATGGTCTCGGACGGCTACGCCTTCCTGGTCGAGATGCTGTTCGACGCCGCGCGGCAGGGCTGCCGCTTCGCGGAAGTGCCGATCATCTTCGTCGAGCGCAAGCAGGGGCAGTCGAAGCTGTCGTCGAACGTGATCCTGGAATCGATCGTGATGCCCTGGCGGCTGAGGTTCCAGGCGGCGCGGCGCTGACCGATGGCTGAAGTCGTCGTGATGGTGACGACGTCGTATCCGAGGTTCCCGGGGGACAGCGTCGGCACTTTCATGGAGCCGATCGCCCG
>JBDTOB010000102.1:0-7838 GCA_039933435.1 Acidobacteriota bacterium
AGGAACACCAGCGCCGCGACCCCGCGCGGCAGGATGCGCATGGCGTAAGAGTATGGGATTTGCAGCCGTGGAGGAAGCGGGTGTGGGAGCGAAGGGCCAGGCACCCGGCGGCGCCTGGCCCGATGGTGACTAGTTGGCGACGGCCGCGGCGAACTTCGGCGTCATCAGCGCGGAGGCGAAGCCGTCGCTCTGGAGGGCGCTCCTGAAGGCCGAGGACTGGAGCGCTTTGGCGAGCATGCCGTCCGCCAGCGCACGGCGAACCGCATCCGAACTGAGCGCGCGGGCGACGGCGTCCTGGCTGAGCGCCCGGGCCATGGCCTCGCTGCTCAATGCACGAACCACCGCGGGATCCGAGAGCGCATGGGCGACGGCCGGATCGGACAGCGCATGGACCAGCGCGTCGTTGCTGAGGACCTGCGCCACCGCCTGGTTGCTGAGCGCGTTGGCGACGCCCTGCTGTTTCAACTGCCGGGCCGTGGCGGCATCGCCGTTCATCGCCCGCACCGCGGCGCCATCGGCCCGCGCCTGAATCTTGGCCTGGTCGCTGATCGCCCGCGCCGTCGCGGGATCCGACAACGCCTTGACCATCGCCGGGTCGGTCAGCGCCCGCACCACGGCCGGGTCGGCCAGGCGCGCCGCCAGCGCCGGCTCGGCGAGCGCCCTCGCGAACCCGTCAGCCCGCATCGCCCTGGCAAGCCCTTCGCTCGAGAGCGCCCTGGCCACCGCACCGTCGGCCAGCGCCGCCGCCACCGCGGGGTCGGCCAGTGCCCTCGCGACCATCGGATCCGCCAGCGCCTGCCGCACCGCGCCGTCGGAGAGCAGCTTGCGGGCGGTCTCGTCCTTGATCAGGCGGTCGAACGCATCGCTCTGCATGAACTGCTGCGCCGAGGTGTCGCCAAGCTTCACATCCGACGCCGCCATCTGCGGTTGTGCCGCCTGGTACCGGTTGGCCTGGCCGATCGTCCCTTCGGTGCCCTTGCCGGTCGGGGGATACCCGAGCACGGCAAACGTAACGAGGACGACTGCCGCGGCCGCCGCCAGCCCGATCATTGTCTTTTTTGCCATGAACATCTCTCCTTGAGGAACCGACCCGCCCGATGCGCCGCCCGGGCTCCGCCTTGCCACCGCGCGAACCGTGTCGCCCGCCAGATCGTCCGGCGGCGCGATCGTTCCAAGCTCTTCCACGAGACTCGTCAGCTGCCGCAACGCCGTGAACCGCTCGAACGCCTCCGGATTCCCGGCAAGCCACTGCTCGAACTCCGCCTGCTCGCCGCGGGTCAGCTCCCCGTCGAGGGCGGCGTGCAGCCGGTCGTCGTCTGAATCCTGCGGGTAGCTCATCGTTCCATCCAGGCGGCCAGTGCGCCGGCCAGTTGCTGCCGCGCGCTGTAGAGCCGCGATTTCACGGTCTTGACCGGCACCCCGATGGCGTCGCTCATCTCGTCGTAACTGAGCGACCCGAAGTGCCTCAACACAATCACCTCGCGATAGGCCGGGGGCAGCGACAGGATGGCGCGCTTGACATCCCGCCGGCGTTCCGCCGCTTCGACCCCGTCCGGCGCCCCGTGCCTGTCTTCCGCCGTTTCCGTGTCCGCGCCAAGCGCCAGCATCGCGGGACGGCGGCGGAAGTTGAGGCACTCGTTGGTCAGAATGCGATAAATCCAGCTGAAAAACCGGCGATCCGCGTCGTAGGTCGCGAGTTTCTCGTAGGCCTTGATGAACGCGTTCTGCGCGGCATCCCTGGCGTCTTCCTCGTTGCCCAGCATCCGGTGCGCGACGTTGTAGAGCACCCCCTGATACCGGTCCACCAAATCCGCGAACGCCGCGCCATCGCCGTCGAGACACCGCCGGACAATCCGCGCGTCGTCCAGGCTCTGGTCCAAATACACGGCCGCGGAGGAAAAGTTGGTGGACAACGGCCCGAACCTTACCATGCGGCAGGAAGGAGGTGGAATAGAGTTGGGACCCATGTCCCGTCCGCGAAGCACCTGGAGTCTGGAAACGGCAACCGAGGTCGTTCCGGGAGGGGTCGTCGTCAGCGCGCGCGGCCGCGTCAGCAGCGGCACGGCCGGAGCCTTTGCCGCCGCCCTGACGACGGCGTGCGCCGGTACCGGACGAGTCGTGATCGACCTGACCGGGGTCGATTACATGTCCGGCCCGGGGATCGTGGCGCTGCGCGACGCCGGCGCGGCCGGCGTGGGACGGGTCATCATCTGCGGTCTGCAGGAAGCCGTGCGCATCACCCTGGAACTGGCCGGCCTGCTGGACGGCACCGTCCAGGTCGAGGCCACGACAGAGGCCGCCCTCGCCCGGCTCCCCCTCGAGAAATAAAATCCTGTCCCCCCCGGTCGAGAAATTCCTCAACCTTTGGCGGCGGTAGTTCCGTTCCGTTTTTCATTCCCGCGAATCAGGCGGTTCCGGCGGCCCCTCGCCGAATTGCCGACGGAGGACGTGAAGTGCCGTCTTTCCCGTGGCGACGTATGCGGATGCTTTTCCGGGCCGTGGTTCTGCTGCCGCGCTGAGGCACTTCTCCCCGGGCCTCGGTGTCAGCCCCCATCAGGGCGCGTTCAGCGCTGACGCCTCACGCCGGCGGTGCGGCTTCAGGAATCCGCCGACGAAGGCCGCCGCCAGCGCCAGCACCGCGGCGCTCAGGAGGACGCGGCGGAACGACGTCACGAAGGCCAGGTCAATGGCGTGGCGCACGGCCGTTCGCTGTGACGGCTCGATCGACCTCACCGCCGCGACGTCGGCGCCCGCCATCCTGGGCAGCTCAGGCTCGAGCGCCGTCTTGACCGCCGCCGGCAGCGCCAGGGCGTCCAGCTCGCGGTGCACCCGCGCATCGAAGGTGCGGCTCAGCATCACGCCAAAGACGGCAATCGCCAGCAGGCCGGCAACCCGGGCCACGGCGTTGTTGATGCCGGACGCCACCCCGGCGTGCCCGGTGGGGACCGCGCCCATGACTGTGGTTGTCAGCGGCGCGACGGTGAAGGCCATGCCGACGCCCAGAACGACGAACGCCGGAAAGAACGTCGTGAAGTAGGAACCCCCGATCCCGGGCCATGCCAGCAACGCCACTCCGGCGGCGCCAATGGCGGGGCCGACGGTGAGCGGCAGCCGGCTGCCGACGCGCGCCACCAGGCCGCCCGACCAGCGCGACAGCGCGAACACGATCAGCGGAAACGGCAGCAGCGCTGCTCCCGCCTCGGTCGCGGAGTAGCCCTGTATCTGAATGAGATTCATCGGCACCAGGAAGAAGATGACCGACAGCGCCGCGTACAGCAGCAGCGTCAGGATGTTCGCCAGCGTGAAGGCACGCGACCTGAAGAGCGCCGGCGGCAGCATCGGGTTCGCGGAACGGCGTTCGACGCCGGCAAACAGCATCAGCGCCACCGCACCGGCCGCCAGCGCCGCCACCACCAGCGGATGACCGGCGCCGAGCGGCGGCCATTCGAGCAGGCCGAAGACCAGGCCACCCAGACCGATCACCGCGAGGCCGGCGCCGCTCCAGTCGATCCGGCTCGTCCGCGAAGGATCGCGGCTCTCGTCCATGAAGCGCAGCGACAGCACCACGACGATCGCGGCCAGCGGCAGGTTGAGAAAGAACACCGCCCGCCAACTGACGTGCTCGATCAGCCAGCCGCCGGTCACCGGACCGATCGCCGAAGTCATGGCGCTGAAGCCCGACCAGGTCCCAATCGCCGTGCCGCGGTCGGCGTCGTCGAACGTCGCGCTGATGATGGCCAGGCTCCCGGGGACGAGAAAGGCGGCCCCGAGCCCCTGCAGGGCGCGGCCGGCAATCAGAGCGGAAGCGGAGGTGGCGAGCCCGCAGAAGATCGATGCGCCGGTAAAGAAGGCGACGCCGGCGAGGAAGACGCGTTTGCGTCCGAACTGGTCGCCAATCGAGCCGCCCACTAGAATCAGCGCCCCCAGGAACAGCGCATACGCTTCAATGACCCATTGCACCTCGGTGATGGTCGCGCCCAGGTCGGCCTGGAGTGCCGGCAGCGCGACGTTGACGATGGTGGCGTCGATGAAGGTCATGCTCGACGCGACCACCGTCGCGGCGAGCGTCCAGCGCTGGCGGAGGAGCACGACTGATTATGGGCCGGTGGTGCGCCTGTCGATTAACGCCTTGGACCGGCTTGCCGGGCCGGGTTGTATTTCCGGCCCGAGTGCCAGATCATCGGGCCAGGATGTGAACCATGGCTGACGCCTCCGAGTATGAGCTGCTGAAAACGCCCGACGAGCTTCCCCCGGAGCAGTCGGGTCCGGGTCTCGTGTGGATCATCGTGGCGGTGCTGTTCGTCGTGGCCCTGGCGGCAGCGGCCTACGTCGTTTTTGGCCGTCGCTCTCCCCCTCCCGACCAGGCCGCGGCACAGCGCGGCGTGAAGGTGACGACGCGGGACCAGCCGCTGGGAAGCGCTCCCCCGGCCGACGCGCTGCCGCCGCTCAACGAGAGCGACGCGCTGGTGCGGGAGCTCGTCAGCCGGATCTCGTCGCACCCGCAGCTCGCCGCGTGGCTGGCGACTGGCGACGTGGTCCGGCGGTTCACTATCACCGTCGATAACATCGCGCAGGGACGGACGCCAGCGAAGCAGATGCCGATGATCCGGCCATCGGCCACTTTCCGCGTCGTCGATGGCACAAATGGCCCGGTGATCGACCCGCGCAGCTATCAGCGCTATGACACTCTGGCAGCCGCCGCCGCATCGCTGGATCCGGAAGGGGTGGCGAAGACCTACGGGACGCTCAAGCCGCGGATCGATGACGCGGCCCGGGAGCTGGGGCCGGCGGCGTTCGATCGCACACTCGAGCGCGCCATCGTGCTGCTCCTGCAGACGCCGGCGATCGAGGATCCGATACGCGTCGAGCCCAGGGGCATCGGCTACCGGTTCGCCGATCCGGAGCTCGAGAAGCTGACCGCGGCCCAGAAACAGCTGCTGCGGATGGGCCCCCGCAACGTCCGTCAGGTGCAATCCTCGCTGCGGGCGATCGCCCGCGAGCTGGGGATTCCGGCGGAACGCTTACCGGCACCGCCTGCAGATGGCGGCGCGCGGTAGTTACGTCCGACGGTCGAGCCACAGGGCGTCCGTGATGCGCGCACGGTCACCCTCATAACGGCGCCGACGACATGGGCGCGGTCGAGGCGGAGCAGGACGATGCGGCCCGCCCCACCAGCGCTGACGCCGGCGGGTGACGCTGCCGCGGGTCAGTGGCGGAGAAGCTCCCTGCTCTGCTGATCGATCAGCTCTGGAACATCCGCCGATAGTGCCGGTACCAGGTGCTCTGAAACACCTCTTCCGGATCGTGGCGCCGCTTCAGCTCGAGAAACTCGCGCATGCGGGGGTAACAGGCCTCGACCTGGTCCTTTCGAGCCCAGCGGTGGTAGGTCAGGTAGTAGCTGCCGCCGTGACCGATGGCGACGTCGATGAGATCGCGGAACGCGTCGGCGGCGGCATCGATCGCCGCGGGGGCGTGCTCGACGTGAAGGTTCAGGACGACGCACGCCCAGCGCTCGCGCGCCCACGCCAGGACGCTCTCGTCGTCTTTTTCGATGAGCCGCACCGTGCCATAAATGAGGTTGGCGCGCCGCCGCCTCAGGGCGCGGGCAGCCTCGTTCATGAACGAGGCGAGCGCCGGACGGGGCACGTAGAGCTCTGTGATCATCTCGGTCGCACTGACACGGGCCTTCAGCGCGCGATCGAGATCGACGTGATAGTTGTCGACGTACGCCGCGGACAGCTGCCAGTCGTGCCAGTAGACCTGACCCGAGGTCTGTAAGTAACGCGACGAGTAAGTCTCGAAGGCGCGGCGCTTGTACTTGTGCGAATAGAAGGTGAGCCGCGCCCAGTCCTCTGGATGAAAGCGCGTCGGGTTCAGGGTGAGGGGCGTTTCCGCGGCGACGGGCTGGTAGCACGAGAGCACGCCGCGCGCGAGAAAGCTGTCGCGCGACGAATCGGTGGCGAACTGGAAGTCTCCGTACAGGTAACCGTCGCGAATGCGTTGCTCGAACCGATCCATGATGTCGGCGGTCTCACGGAGCTCGACGACGCGGCGGACCTTGACGCGGGGCCGGAGCCGGAGCTGCACCCTGGTGATGATTCCGAAGAGACCGTAGCCGCCAATCGCCAGGCCGAACAGGTCGGCGTGCTCGGTCCTGGAACAGCGTCGAATTTCGCCGTCAGGGCTCGCGATCTCGAACCACTCGACCTGCTGGATCAGCGGACCGAGCGACAGCCCGCGTCCGTGCGCGTTGCACGCCAGCGCTCCGCCGATGCTCAGGCGATCCGCGCCGGTCTGCTTCTGAACAATGCCCCATCGGCCTTCGCCCTGCCGGGCCAGGTAGTCGAGCAGCGCCGGCCACTGGATGCCGGCCTCGACCGTCACCAGGCCACGCGCGTCGTCGAACGCGAGCGGTGCGGCAAGCGCGCGGGTATCGACGAGCATGGCGGCCTCTCCGAACTGCTGGCCGCCCATGGCATGGCGGCCGCCCGCGACGGAGACGGGCAGGCCCGCCGCCCGGGCTCTGGCAATGGCGCTCTGCAGCGCATCGGCGGTCGCCGGCTTGACGATCGAATCGACCCGTGTCGCGTTGAGCTGCGAATGCACGTCGTTGACGATGAGATCTGCCGGGACGGCCGGGATGGCCGACGCATACGGAGACGTGACCGGCAGTGGGCGTGCCACGCAACCGGCCAGCGGGAGCGACGCGGCGGCAAGCGACGACGTCTTCAGGAATTCACGGCGGCTGATCATGATTGTCTCCTGCACGGCGAGAGCGTACAGCCACGAGGGTGCAGCGGTCGTGAGCAAAGGCTGATGAAAGGCTGAAAATTACCCGCCGCGGGAAGCGTGCGATGCTTGGAGAGATGGCTGGCGCCAATCCACGTCACCCGGTGAGGGTTTGGAACCGGCCGCGGATCCGCTGGTGGCAGTGGCCGACCGTGCTGTCGCTCGACGCGCCGCTGGTCGTCCTCGGGTGGCAGGTTGTCCTCGCCCACGTCGCCCGTGTGCGGCTCGAATGGCCGCAGGGTGTCGTCCTCGCCCTCTCCGTGTGGCTGTCGTACTGCGCCGACCGATGGATTGAAGGGTGGCGGCTCCCGCCCGACGCGATCCGGACCGCGCGTCACGCCTTCTACCAGCGGCAACGCTGGCCCATGTTCGTGCTCTGGACGGCCGTGCTCGCGGCGGACCTGTGGGTCGCCCTGACGCGCCTCTCGCTCGCGGAGTTCGAGGCCGGCTGGCTGGTGGTGCCTCCGGTGCTCGCCTACCTGCTCTCCCACCAGCTGGTGCACCGCGATCATCCCTGGCGGGCCCCGAAAGAGGCCTGCGTGGCGCTGCTGCTCGGGGCCGGTGCGGCGCTGTTCCCGCTCTCGCACCGCGGTCCATACCAGCGGCACCTGTGGCCGGCGCTGGTGTTGTTCGTGCTGCTCTGCTTCGCCAACCTCGTCCTGATTTCGTTGTGGGAACGCGAGGTGGATCGCAGCCACCGCCAGACGTCGCTGGCGCTGCAGTTCGGCAGCGCCGGCTGGATTCACTATCTTCCCTGGATGCTCGCCGGCCTGGCGGCGCTGTTCGGGCTGGTGGAAGGCGGCGACGCCCGCGTCGCCGCCGCCTGTGCCGCGGGCAGCTCGATGCTTCTCGGCGCCGTGGACGGGCTCCACCCGCGGCTTGAATTGCGCCTCTCCCGGGTGCTGGCCGACGTCGCTCTCCTGACGCCGTTCGTCGCCATGGCGCTTGGATACCTGTCGTGACGGATTCGAATTTCGACCGGCTGGCGCGCGTCTACCGCCTCCTCGAGCTCGCCGCCTTCGGGCACGACCTCGAGCGCGCCCGCTTCT
>JBDTOB010000103.1:0-7832 GCA_039933435.1 Acidobacteriota bacterium
TCGACTGGGGCCGGGGACGGCTCTACGTTCCGGAGGACGAGCGGGACCGGGCCGGGGCACAGGACGCCGACCTCGATGCCGGACTGATGACGCCGGAGTGGCGGTCGGTTCTGCGAGTGATGGCAGACCGTACGCGGGCCCTCTTCCTCGCCGGCCGGCCGGTCTGCGACGGGGTCGAGGGCAGGCTGCGGTGGGAGCTGCGGCTGACGTGGCTGGGTGCATCCCGGGTCCTCGACAGACTCGAGAGCCGCCGCTTCGATGTCTTCAACGATCGCCCTTCGCTGGGGCGCGCCGACGCGGTGCCGCTGGTCTGGCAGGCGATCCGCTGGCGTCCCGCTGCCGCCGGCCCGGTGCCGGGCGCCATCGAAGGGAGCCGTTCGCGCTAGTGGCTCGCGACACCAACTTCTACTACTCGTTCCTCGTGCTCCCGCCCGACAAGCGGAAGGCCATCGTCGCGGTGTGGGACTTCTGCCGGGCGGTGGACGATGCGGTGGATGAAGCGGAGGGGAGCGGCGCCGCGGCTGTGGAGCTGAAGAGGTGGCGAGCGGAGCTGGCGGCGGCGTTCGAGGGAGGCCGTCCCGAGACGCGGCAGGGGCAGGCACTGGCGCCGTTCGCGACGCGGTTTGGCCTGCCGCGAGAGGCCTTCGAGGCGCTGATTGAAGGGGTGGAGATGGATCTAGCGGAGCGCCGCTACCAGACATTTCCAGAGCTCTACGAGTACTGCATCCGCGTGGCATCAGCGGTCGGGCTCATCTGCCTCGAGATTTTCGGCTACGACGATCCGCGGTCGCGGCAGTACGCCATCGACCTCGGGGTCGCGCTGCAGCTCACCAACATCCTGCGGGACGTCCCCGGGGACCTTGCGCAGGGGCGTGTGTATCTGCCGCTCGAGGATCTGCGGGCGCACGGCGTCAGCGAGAGCGACCTGAAAGCCGAGGCGGCGTCCGCCGGCAGCGGGGTGCGGTCGCCGCGGGTCAAGGCGCTGCTGCACCAGCAGGCGCAGCGGGCGCATGACTACTATGCGCGCGCCGCGGCCGGGCTGCCGCGCGGGGATGCCCGCCGCCTGGTAGCCGCGGAAATCATGGGTGCGATTTATCAGTGCCTGCTCGACCGGATCGAGCGAGCGGACTATGACGTGTTCACCGCGGTGATCCGGATTCCCCGTCCCCGACGCGCCCTGATTGCCGTCCGCACCTGGCTCGCCACCTACCTAACCGGGACACTCATCTTTAGGCTAAGTCGTTGATTTCAGAACTCGAAGCGTTGGTAAGGGCACGATCGGTCATGCCTGCATGCCGGCGTGCCTGCCGATCGGCGGCGTTTCGCCGGTCGCCTCAGTGTTTTCAATGACTTACGCTAAAGATGAGTGTCCCCATGTGGTGGTGGGGGCGGGGTTCGCGGGGCTGAGCGCCGCGGCGCTGCTGGCGGAGGACGGGCATCGAGTGCTGGTGCTGGACGCCCGTCCCCGCGCCGGCGGCAGGGCCACCGCCTTCCCCGACCGCGAGACCGGGGAGCTCGTCGACAACGGCCAGCACGTGCTCTTCGGCTGCTATCGCGCGACGCTCGACTTCCTCCGCCGCATCGACGCGCTCGACAACATCCGTATGCAGCCGGCGATGGAGGTCCCCTACCTCGATCGCGACGGCCACCGCTCGGTGCTGCGTTGCCCGCCGCTGCCGTCCCCTCTGCACCTCCTTGCCGGCGTCCTCGACTGGGATGCGCTGCCGTGGCGGGATCGCCTGAGCGCGCTGCGGCTGGCCGGTCCGCTGCGTGAGGCGCGCGCGGAGCTGGCGCGGACGGGCAGCGTCTCCGCCCATCCGTCAGGCACGGTGTCGGAATGGCTCGACGCTCACGGCCAGCGCCACAGGATCCGCGACTGGCTCTGGGAGCCGCTCGCCGTCGCGGCGCTCAACCAGTCGCCCGATTCCGCCGCCGCGGCCCCATTCGTGCGGGTGCTGGCCGAAATGTTCGGGCCGGACCCGGCCGCCGCCTCGCTGATCCTGCCGACCCGGCCGCTGGACGCCATGTACGCCGAGCCGGCGATTGCCTACATTCGATCGCGGGGCGGGGACGTCAGGCTCAACGCGGTCGCCCGGGTGATCGTCGAGGACGAGCGGATCGCCGGCGTCGAGGTGCGGGGCGACCGCATCCGTACCACGAGCGTGATCGCCGCGGTCCCCTGGTTCGCGCTGCGGACGCTCTTCGGCGCCTCACCCGCTTCGTCGCTGGCGCCGCTCGTCGATAACGCGGCGGCGATGGCGGCGATGCCGATCGTCACCGTCAACCTGTGGTACGACCGGCAGGTGATGGACGAGCTGTTCATCGGGCTGCCGGGGCGCGAGATGCAGTGGGTCTTCGACAAGCGCCTCGCCTTCGGCGGCACGGCCTCGCACCTCTCGCTGGTCTCGAGCGGCGCCGTGCGGCTGGCGGCGCTCGGCAGCGACGAGCTGATCGCGCTCGCGGCACGCGAGATGCGCGATGCGCTTCCGGGCGCGCGCGAGGCCTCGCTGGTGCGCGCCACGGTGGTGCGCGAGAAGCAGGCGACGTTCTCGCTGGCGCCGGGCCAACCGGCACGGCCGGGAACGGCGACGCCAGTGGACGGGCTCTATCTCGCCGGCGACTGGATCGACACCGGGCTCCCCGGCACGATTGAAAGCGCGGTGGTCAGCGGCCACCGGGCCGCCCGGCTGGCGCTGGCGCGCGGCTGAATCCCGGGACTATCCCTCCGCCCGCGATCAACAATTGATCTCTTCATGAAGTCCATCGTTCTGCACTACCAGGAGATCGCGCTCAAGGGGCACAACCGGCCATGGTTCATCACCAAGCTGGTGCGGAACCTCAAGGCCGCGACCGCGGATCTTCCGGTCGCCGAGGTGCGGGCGCTGGTCGGCCGGGTCGAGCTGGTGCTCGAGGAGGACTCCGCCTGGGAGGCGGTGCGCGAGCGCGTTTCGCGCGTCTTCGGCATCGCCAACTTCGCGCAGGCAGGACGGGCGCCGCTCGACATCGACGCCATTGCGCAGCACATTCTCGACGATCTGGGGCCACGCGAGGTCGAGAGCTTCCGCGTCTCGGCGCGGCGCGCCGACAAGCGCTTTCCGATGACGTCCCCGCAGATCGAACGGGAGGTCGGGGGACGGATCAAGGCGGCGCGGGGCTGGCGGGTCGATCTGGACGCACCGGCCTTCACGATTCACGTCGAGGCGCTGACCACCGACGCGTTCTATTCCTTCGGCAGGGAGCGCGGCGCCGGCGGCATGCCGGTGGGGGTCAGCGGCCGGGTCGCCTGCCTCCTCTCCGGGGGCATCGATTCCCCGGTCGCGGCGTGGCGGCTGATGCGCCGCGGCTGCCGGGTGCTGCTCATCCACTTCCACAGCTATCCGATCCTGTCGCGGGCATCGCAGGAGAAGACCCGCGAGATGGCGAAGCTGCTGGCGCAGTTCCAGTTCCACTCGCGCCTCTTCATGGTCCCCTTCGGCGCCATCCAGCAGCAGATCGTCCTCGCGGTCGCGCCGCCGCTGCGGGTCGTCATCTACCGCCGCTTCATGATGCGGATCGCCGAGCGCATCGCCCGCCACGGCCGGGCCCAGGCGCTGGTCACGGGAGAGGTCGTCGGCCAGGTGGCGTCGCAGACAATCGAGAACATGACGGCGATCAACAGCGTCGTCTCGATGCCGGTGCTGCGGCCGCTGGTCGGGATGGACAAGGAGGAGATCGTCGCCGAAGCAGAGCGCCTCGGCAGCTATCCGATTTCGATCATCCCCGACCAGGACTGCTGCACGCTGTTCACGCCGCGGCATCCCGCCACCCGGGCCCGGGCCGCCGACGTGGCGCGCGCCGAGGCGGCGCTGCCGATCGACGAGATCGTCGAGAAAGCGGTACGCGCCGCCGAAGTGGAGGACTTCCGGTTTCCTGTATTAAAATGATCACTTCCACACACCGTCGCGGTTCTTCCGTGAGGGGTCTTCAAGAGGCAGGAAAGAGACGACCGTGAAAATCACACCAGGCAAGCTCGCGGGAATGAAGGCTGTTTCGAACGACCGCGGCGTGATCGCCGCCGCCGCCATGGACCAGCGCGGATCGCTCAAGAAGTCGCTGGCCAAGGAGAAGGGCGCCGAGGTCGGCGACCGTGAGATGGAGGAGTTCAAGACCCTCGTCACCGAGGTCCTGACCCAGCACGCGAGCGCCATCCTGCTCGACCCCGAATGGGGCCTTCCCGCCAGCAAGCGCCGCGCCAAGGGCTCGGGGCTGCTGCTCGCTTACGAGAAGACCGGCTACGACGCCAACACTCCGGGACGCCTGCCCGACCTCCTCGACCACTGGTCGGTGCGGCGGCTCAAAGAGTCCGGAGCCGACTGCCTCAAGATCCTGCTCTACTACGCTCCCGGCGATACCGACGACATCAACACCCGCAAGCACGCCTGGGTGGAGCGCATCGGCGACGAGTGCCTGGCCAACGACATCCCGTTCTTCGCTGAATTCATCGTCTACGAGAACGGCCTCGACGAGAAGAGCCTCGAGTTCGCGAAGAAGAAGCCCGAGCTGGTGATCAAGACGATGCAGGAGTTCACGAAGGATCGCTACGGCGTCGACGTCATGAAGGTCGAGGTGCCGATCAACATGAAGTTCGTCGAGGGGGCGAAGTCGTCGGGCGGACAGTCCGCCTATTCCCGCAAGGAATCGATGGAGCACTTCCGCCGTTCGGCGGAGGTCGCGACCAAGCCGTTCATCTATCTGTCTGCCGGGGTCAGCAATCCGGAGTTCAGCGAGACGCTGGAGCTGGCGGGCGAAGCGGGGACGCGGTTCTCGGGCGTGCTCTGCGGACGGGCGACGTGGGCCAACGGGGTCGCGGTGTACGGCAAGCAGGGAGGGGCGGCGTTCCGCACGTGGCTCGAAGACGAGGGGGTGAAGAACATCACCAACGTCAACGAGCGTCTCAAGGCGGCGCATCCCTGGTACGAGTTCTACGGCGCCAGGTCCGCCGACGAGCTCGGCTGAGCGCGGCGCGAGACTCAGGCAAAGGGCAGCACGGAGACGGTCGCCGGGACACCGGCGACCGTCAGCGCCGTGCCGGCCGCGGTGAAGTCGCGGTGCACGTAGCCCAGCGCGATCGCGTGCCCCAGCGCCGGTGACCGCACCGCGCTGGTCACGGCGCCAACCTCCCGCTCGCCGCTGCTGATGGCCGTTCCCCGTGGCGGCGCCTCGTTCGATGCCAGCGACAGACCCACCAGACGCCGCGCGACGCGGCCGTGGCCGCGGTGCAGCACCCGGATGATCACCTCCTGGCCGACGTAACACCCCTTGGTCAGGCTGATGGCGCGATCCTCGATCCCGGCCTCGAGCGGAATCGTCTCCACGGTCATGTCGATGCCGAAGCGGAGGCGTCCCGATTCGATCCGGCGCGCCTCGACGGCCTCCGCCCCGATCCGCACGGCCCCGGCGCGCTCGAGATGGCCGGCAACGTCGTCCGTGCGCTCCACCGGCATCAGGATGTCGAAGCCCATTTCGCCGGCAGCGTCGCTCCGCAGCACGACCAGGTCCTGTCCGTCGATGGTCCGGCTGTCGCAGGCGTGGAGCGGCATCGCTTCGAGAGCCTCGGCGGTCAAGGGCGGCTGCGCGCCGGCGGCGCCGAGCGCTTCGGCAAGCACCCGCGGCGCGAGCGGCCCATAGAGGCCGAGCTGCGACAGCGCCGCCGACCGGTCCTCTATCGTCACGTCCTCGCTGAAGATAAAAGCGTCCCACTTGTCGCGGACCAGGTCGCTCACCCGCCGATCCATGTCCACGATCAGCGCCTCGCCAAGCTCGAAGAGGCGCATGTCGGCAATCATCCGGCCCTGCGCGGTCAGGTAGGCGGCGTAGCAGCCGGTGCCGGGGGTCAGCGCCTCGATGTCGTTGGTGAGCAGGCCCTGCAGGTAGCGGCGGCGGTCCGCCCCCGAGAGGCGCAGCCGCCCCCGCTCCGCGGAGCGATCGATGAGTCCGGCGGCGTGTCGCAGAACCTGGTAATCGGAAGCTGAAGCCATGCGGAGGTTGCTGATATCCTGACTGGATGGATGTCTTCCGCTATTGTATCGCCGCGTCGGCCGTCCTCCTGATCGGGCCGGCGGCAGCGGCGCCCGGCCGGGCCGGTCAGGACGCGCCGGCAGCGGGGCCGCCAACGACCGCCGTCGGCGCCCCCGCGGCGCCGCGGCAGACGCAGATTGCCGTCGACCCGGTCGCGGGAGAATCCGAGTTCACGCTCTTTCTCGGCGGCCGGCGGGTCGGCGTCGAGCGGGCGCGGGTCGCGCGCGCCGGCTCCTCGTGGGTGATTTCTTCGACCGCCACCTTCGGCGCCCCGCTGAACATCATCCTCAACAGATTCGAGCTCAAGTACACGGCCGACTGGCAGCCGACCGACCTCCACATCGAGGCCTCGCAGCCCGGGCGGACGCTGGCCATCACGACCACCTTCGGCGTGACGACCGCGACCAACGTCATCACCCAGAACGGCGCGACCACCTCGCGCACCGACCAGATCTCGGCGCGCGCCGTCATCCTGCCGAATAACTTCTATGCCGGCTATATCGCCCTGGCCGCCCGCCTCGCGGCGGCGCCGCCCGGGGCGGAGCTCCCGGTCTACGTCGTTCCGTCCTCGGAGATCAAGGTCCGTGTCAAGGCAGTGACGGAAGAACAGCTGGCGAGCGCCTCGGGGCCACTCGCCATCCGGCTCTACAAGCTCACGTTCGAGAATCCTGCCGGCCCGCTCGAGGGGGAGCTGGCCATCGACGCGCGGGGACGACTCGTCCGCGTCGAAGTGGCGTCCGCCGGCCTGCGGCTGATCCGTTCGGATCTCGCCGGCATCGCCACCCGGCCGCAGCCCATCCGCAACCAGACCGACACCGACGTCGTCATTCCCGCCGCCGGCTTCAACCTCTCGGGGACATTGACGACGCCCCCGGGCGTCGGCCGGCTGCGCTACCCGGCGGTGGTGCTGGTGGGAGGGTCGGGACCCGTCGAGCGCGACGAAGAGGTGGCGGGCATTCCGATCTTCGCGCAGCTGGCCGGCTCGCTCGCCGCGCAGGGCTTCATCGTCCTGCGCTACGACAAGCGGGGCATCGGGCAGAGCGGCGGACGCAGCGAACGGGCGACGCTGCAGGACTACGCCGACGACCTCTCCGCCGCGCTCAAATGGATGGATCGCCGGCAGGACGTCGAGCCGGGACATATCGCCGTGCTCGGGCACAGCGAAGGGGGCGCGGTGGCGATGCTGGCCGCGGCCCGCGACAAGCGGATCGCCCGGCTGGTCCTGGTCGCCGCGCCGGGAAAACCCGGCAGCGAGGTGATCCTCGATCAGCAGCGCCACGCGCTCGATCTCCTGAAGACGCCCGAGCCCGAGCGCCAGACCAAGATCGATCTGCAGCAGCGGATCCAGGCCGCGGTGGTTGCCGAGAAAGGATGGGAGGGGATTCCGCCGGAGCTGCGTGCGCAGGCCGACACCGCCTGGTTCCGCAGCTTCCTGATGTTCGATCCCGCGAAGACCATGGCGAAGGTCCGGCAGCCGATCCTCATCCTGCAGGGCGGGCTCGACACCCAGGTCGCCCCGGCGAATGCGGACGCGCTCGCCGAGCTGGCGCGTGGCAGGAAGAAGGGAGGGCCGGTCGAACTGCGCCACCTCGCCGGCATCAACCACCTGCTGGTACCCGCCGAGAGCGGCGACGTCTCCGAATACGAGAACCTCAAGGACAAGAAGGTTGCTGCCGCGGTGGCCACGGCCATCGCCGACTGGCTGAAGAAGTAGCGCGCGGGCGCAAATCGCATAAAATCGCACGCATGAAAGTCGGTATCCCCAGAGAGACGTG
>JBDTOB010000104.1:0-7795 GCA_039933435.1 Acidobacteriota bacterium
TGGTCCACCAGTTCATCGGCTCGGTCGCGCCCCAGGGATCCATGTAGGCCGAGACCCGGATCAGCACTTCGGCGCCGTTGGCGGCGAGCTGGCGGATGGCTTCGGGGAAGAGCCAGTCGTAACAGATGGCGCAGCCAATGCGGCCGATCGGCGTGTCGGCCACCGGGAACAGGGGATCGACATAGCCGTCGAGCTCGTGAGGGCTCGAGTGGACCTCGTACGGAATCCAGGGATTGACCTTGCGATACTTGTAGAGAATCCCCTCGGGGCCAATCAGGCAGGTGGTGTTGAAGACCACCCCCGGCCACGCCGGATCGCACTCCAGCATCGTGCCGCTCTGGATGTAGACCTCGTGCTGCCGCGCTTTCTCGTGCAGCCGCGCGGTGTGCTCGTTCGGGATCTCGACGGCGAGCTTGTCGAGCAGTTCAGCGACCGTCGGATAGACCGGCGCCGCGTGGGCGAACTCCGGAAACACGATCAGCCTCACCGGCAGGAACGGCGCGCTGCCGGCGACCGCGGCGTCGATCATCGCCAGCATCCGGTCGGTGTTGGCCGCCATCTGCCGCCGGTCGAGCGGATTGGGCAGATCGGTCTGGCAGGCGGCCGCGGCGTAGCGGAGAAGAGGCGAGTGGTTCATGGCGGTTCCTCAGGGCGTCTGTGTCAGTCCGTGGCCCGGTCCAGGGGCGGCAGCGGGCTGTGCACGATCCGCGTGTTGTAGCGCGCCAGATAGTCCTTGTAGGCCGCGGTGTCGGGGTAGCGCTCGGACGGCCCATAGGGATATTGCGTCATGCGATGAAACGGCATCGGATCGGTCTGGTGCGGGCTCGCCGAGTTGATGTCCATCTCCTTGCTGTAGCCGTCGGCGTAGAGCAGGAAGGTGCGGGTCTGTCCCGCCGGCAGCGGCGGCAGCGCCGCGGCCTCGAAGGCCAGCGCGATTTCGTCGCCCGGTTTGGCGACCACATAGATATCGTCGGTCCTGCGGAGCAGCTCGCGGACGTCCCCTTCGCGCGTGTAGCGGCCGGGCATCACTTTCCAGGTGCTCTCCCGGCTGACCCGGCTGTAGTCGTAGAGAAACGGCTCGCGGCCGTCGGGCGTGACCTCGGCCGAGAAGCCCCGCCAGCCGAGCGACGCGGTCGCCGGATCGAGACGCGTCAGCCTCGTCGGTCCGCCGCCACCCGAGGTATCGACGAGGACCTGGTCCCAATAGATCCGCATGTTGGTCCTGATCCGCACCTCGTGCCCGCGTGGCAGTTTGCCGCGGAGGTCCACGACCACGGTCTGCGGCCGTCCCACCGGGATTCCGATGTCTTCGATCAGCGGCTGCCAGCGGCCCGAATCGTCCCGGACCTCGAGCGCCGGAGGCTTGAGCGCCAGCCCCTGCTGGAAGCCGGCGACGTTGTCGCTCGAGAAGGCGTAATCGGTCCAGCCGGTCAGCAGCAGCACCGCCCGGTTGGCGTCGGCGCCGAGATCGAGCGTCAGGGTGTGGAACTCGGCGTAGCCGCGCGGCTGGATCAGCGGGAAGTCGTCCGGCGACTGCCGATCGAGCGCCGCCACGCGCGCCAGGACGTCGTGGCCGTGGTCGTCGGTGGCCGCCGCCGGCGGCCGCGCCCCGCGTGTCGTCGCCAGCGCGAACGGCGGCAGCGGCGCTTCCTTGAGGCCTTCGTTCGGGAAGACGTCGGTCCCCGCAGGGTGATCCACCGCGACCAGTTGCAGACGATCGACGAACAGCGCCTCCTCGAGCTCGTTGGTGACGCGGATCTCGTAGCGTCCGTCGCGGGCCTGGAGCTGGCCGGGGCGGATGCGGACGTACTCGTCGGGATCCGGCGCGGCGTGCTGGCCGGGCGCCAGCCAGTAGCCGAGCTCGCCGCCCCCCATGAAGTCGGTCACGAACTCGAACGCCGACCCGTTCCAGGTGAAGAGATACGGACAGGACGACGGCTTGCGGTTCAACTCGGTGACGGTGACGGTCTGCGCCGTCGCCGTGGCGGCTGGCGGCAGTTCAGCCTGCACCGTGCCCGAGGGCCAGAGGACGCGAACGACGTCGGCGGCGGGGCGGGAGCCGAGGCCGAAGAGGATGTCCGCGGGGGCCGCGGACGGCACCGCGGCCGAAGTTTCGAATCGCTGGCGCAGGCTGCCGGCGCGGATGTCGATCTTCGTTCCGGCGCCCGTGCGGTTACTCTGTTGCGGCTCGAGCCGGACGCGGACCGAGCCATGGCTCGAGCCGCCGTCGTTGCGCCACACCCGCAGGCTGCCGTCCGAGAGCCGGACGACCAGGTCGGTGTCGCCGTCGCCATCGACATCGCCCGCCGCCGCGGACTGATAGGCCGCCTCGCCCGGAGGGGTGAACGCCGCGCCGCCGAGCCCGGCGCCGGCGCTCAGATCCTCCCACCGATCGCCAAGGTTGCGGAGCAGCGCCGCCCCTTTCGCGCGGAGCACGAACAGGTCAAGGAGGCCGTCGTTGTCGTAGTCCAGCATCTGGGCGGCGACGGCGCCGGCGGTGTCGCCGGGCGCAGGCTTCGACACGAAGCGTCCGCGTCCGTCGCTCAGCACGAACGTGCCCGGGCCATCGGCGCGTCCGAAGAAAAAATCGGTGAAGCCGTCCTTGTTGATGTCGCCGGCCGCGACCGCCGTGTAGGCGCCCGCGCCCGGCAGGCCGGCCTCCTCGGCGGCGTCGCGGAACGATCCGTCGCGCACGTTCTGGAAGAGGACGGGCCGGGCATCACGGCGGACCACCAGCAGATCGATGTCGCGGCGGTTGTCGAAGTCGGTGGGCACCACCGCCACGCCGGCGGCGTCGCCGGACGCCACCCGCGCCTCCGCCGTGATGTCGGTGAACGAGCCATCGCCGTTGTTGCGCAGCAGCTGATTCGGCGCCGTCGCGGCCGCCGCTCCGGCCCCTGGCGCCCCGGCCCGCAGCCCTCCGACAATGAAGAGGTCGAGGTCGCCGTCGTGATCGACATCGACGAAGGCCGCGGCGCGCGCCGCACCCGCAAAGGCGGGGAGGCCGGTGACCGCCTCGAAGCGGCCATTCGCCCCTTGATGGAACAGGTGGCTGCCCCGCTCGTCGGAGACGAAAAGATCGGGGTGTCCGTCGTTGTCGTAGTCCCCCGCGACCGCGATGCCGGCGGTGCCGCCCGCTGCCGCCTCGAAGCCGCCGGCCCGGGTCACATCCGAGAACGCACCTGTGCTGTTGCGATAGATCCGGACGCCGCCGGCGCCGCTCTCGACGATGTCGAGCGCGCCGTCGCCGTTCAGGTCGGCGAGAACGACGCTGCCGGCGGCGGCGCCGGGGCGCGCGCTCCGGAGGATGTCGCCGGTCGTGTCCGCGAACGTCACCGCCGGCCGCGCCGGGTCCACCAGGTCCGCTTCGGCGCCGGTCGAGGCCAGCGCCTCGGCGTAGGGGCCCTGTTCGAGATAGGTCTGCGAATAGGTGCGGGCGTAGGGCGTTCCCCGCAGCGTCTCGAAGCGCTTCATCGCCTCGGGGCCGCCGGGATCGGCCGAACGCGTCAGCGCCATCGCCAGGCCGTAGGCGGCCGTGGCGTTATAGGGCTCGGTGGCCGCGGCCTCCCGCAGCAGCGCCACGGCCCTGGGAAAATTGCGCTGCTGGGTGTAGACCTGCCCGAGATTCACCTTGGTCCCGACGTCCGCCGGATCCATCTCCAGCGCCTTCTGAAAATCGCGCAGCGCATCGTCCGGCCGGTCCTGGGTGCGCGCGATCAGCCCGAGCAGGTAGTAGGCATGGGGAGAGGGAAGCGTCGCGGCGGCGGTTTCCGCTTCGCTGCGCGCGGCGTCAGGCTTGCCGCCGTAGAAGAGCGCGACCGCCAGATTGAGGTGGGCGAGCGTCAGGTCCGGCACCAGCCGCAGCGCCTCCTGAAACGACGTCGCCGCGGCGTCGAAGTCGTACTGCTCGAGCCGGGCGACGCCGATGTTGTTGGCTCGATACGCCGCCTCCCGGGTGCCGCCGGTGACCGCCTGGGCCGCGGCCGCCTGATCGCCAATCCGCGGCGCCCGCACACCGGGAACGACCGCGGCAGCCAGCATCAGGACTGTGAGGCCGGAGACGAGGTGGTAGGCGCGCATTCAGTTCCCCCGCTTGAAGGGGACGCGGGCGACGAGCCCCTTGCCCTCTTCGATGGTTGATAGTTCGTCGGCTCGGATGCCGGTCACGGTGTCCTTGCGGCCCGACGGCCAGCTCACTTCCACCGACGTGACGGCGGTACGGGCGCCGAGCCCGAAGGTCAGCGGCAGCTCGCTCTCCGAGCAGTAGCTCGACGCGGTCTTGACCATGCTCCAGAGCGTCGTTCCGTTGTCGAGCACGACCTTGACGCGGGCACCGATACCGTCGCGGTTGGAGACCGTCCCGACGGTGCGGATCCGGATCGCGTGGTTGCGGTTGCCGCCGTCGTTCCTGAGCAGCCGCGCCGGACCGTTGTTCTCGGTGACCACGAGATCGAGGTCGCCGTCGTTGTCGAAGTCGCCGTAGGCCGCGCCGCGGGCGACGACCGGCCGCATCAGCGCGGCGCCGGAGGCGGCGGTCACCTCCTCGAACTTCTTGCCGCCGATGTTGCGGAACAGGTGCGCCGGCTCGGCATAGGCGACCCGCGGCTGCACGCTGCTGATGTCGTCGGCGACGTGGCCGTTGGCGGCGAAGATGTCGAGCCGGCCGTCGAGGTCGAAGTCGAAGAAGAACGTGGCGAAGGTCAGCGTCAGCAGCGAGGCCTTGCCGACGGTCGAAGTGGGCGCCTCGTCGATGAACAACCCGGTGCCCTCGTTCGAGTAGAGCGCCATCATCTCGTTGGAGAAGTTGCCGATGATCAGGCTCTGGCGGCCGGAGCCGTCGTAGTCGGCGGCGTCTACCCCCATCCCGGCGCGCGCCACGCCCGCTTCGTTGAACGCCACGCCCGCCATCATGCCGACGTCCACGAACGTGCCCTTGCCGGTGTTCTGATAGAGGCGGTTGGGCTGGGTGTCGTTCGAGACAAACAGATCCAGGTTGCCGTCGGCGTTGTAGTCGATGAGGGCGATGCCCAGGCTCTTCGTCGTCGGGTCGTAGAGACCGGCCTTGCGGGTGACGTCCTCGAAGGTGCCGTTGCCGTTGTTGCGATAGAGCGTCGGGCTCTGACCCTTGTACGACTCCGGCGTGCAGTAGGACTTGGTCTTGCCGTTGAGCGTGCAGTAAAGGTCCGTCTCCGCCGACCACTGCACGTAATTGGCAACGACCAAATCGAGCTTGCCGTCGCGGTCGTAGTCGAACCACGCCGCGCTGGTCGAAAATCCCGCGTCCCCGACGCCGGCTTTGGCGGTGACGTCCTCGAACCGGCCGTTGCCGAGATTGTGAAACAGTTTGTTCGCGCCGAGGCAGGTGATGTAGATGTCCACCCGGCCGTCGTTGTCGTAGTCGGCCGCCGACACACCCATGCCGTAGATCTCGACCGCCAGCCCCGCCTGTCGGGTGATGTCGGTGAAGGTGCCGTTGTGATTGTTGCGGTAGAGCGCGGGATACGACGGCGGACCGCTTCGTCCGGGCCAGCGGCGCGAGTTCACCAGCAGGATGTCCTGCCAGCCGTCGTTGTCGATGTCGAGGAAGGCCGCGCCCGATCCGAGCGTCTCCGGCAGCAGCTTCTTGCCGGCGGCGCCGCTGGTGTGGCGGAAGCGGATCCCGGCGGCACTGGTGACGTCGGTGAACTGCGGCCCGGCCGCGGCGCCCAGGGCTGCGCCGGCGACGGCGAGGACCATCGTCCAGGCGAGCGCGGATCGAAGCGGGAAACGGCGCCGCATCTCAGTGCAGGCCCGCGCCGGCGCGATAGGCCGCACGCGCCGGCGCGGCGGTGAGCTGGTGCTCGTGGATCTGCTGTCGTTCGTTGTTGTCGTCTGCATGCAGCTGCCGGTATTCCCCTGTGATCGACTGCGCGGACTCGTCCGCCTTGAACCGTTCGTAGAGCACGCGCTCGTGCGCCGCCCGCGCGCCGTCGCCGAGCCCCTGCCAGCAGAGCATCAGGTTGTAATGCGCCTGCAGATCCTCCGGATCGATCGCCAGCACCCGCTCGAGCTCGGCGATCGCCTCGCGGAACTGCCGCTTCAGGAACAGGATCCGCGCCAGCTGGTTGAGGACGACGCGGTCGCGGGGATACTGCGCCGACGCCGTGCGCAGGTGGGTGATGGCCTCGTCGTAGCGGCCGAGGCTCTTGAGCGCGGTGCCGAGGAAGAAGTGCGTCTTGGCGAGCGCCGGATCGACCTCCAGGGCCTTGCGGAGCACCTCCTCGGCGCCGGCCATGTTGCCTTCCTGCACCCGCGTCCGCCCGACGTTGACCCAGCCGTCGGCGTAGCCCGGCTCCATCTGCGTGACCTTGAGGAAGGTGGTCTCCGCGTTCCGGACGTCTCCCTGGAGCAGCAGACCGATGCCGTAATCGTTCCAGCGCTCGCGGACCGACGGATCCATCACCGTGGCGGAGGCTGGCGCCGGATCCCCGGACGGCACCACCCGCAGGGTGACGGTGTTCTCCGCCATCACGGTCGTCGGGATGTCGGGAATCGCCTTCATCTTGCCGGAGACCGCCGCCGTGCTGCCGGTGAACGCCCACTTCCCATCGTCGTAGCCGGGCCCGACCGGGCCGGGATGGGCCGGGTCGCGCACTCCGGCGTACGCCCACTGCGTGTTCCACCAGGCGAACTTCCGGTAGTTGACCCGCGCTTTCAGATAGATGCGATCGCCGGCGTCGGCCGGGACGTGGAGGCGGTAGTGCACGGTGTCGGCGGCGCCCGGCGGAATCAGCCGCACGTAGGCCACCGAGCGCGCCGCCCAGGCGTTGCGCTTGTTGATGGCGTTGCCGTGCTCGTCCAGGGCCAGGCTGCGGTAGAAGTGTGCGCCGGGATCGACAGGGCCGCGTCCGTTGTCGGCCGCGGCGCCGCTCTGGAGCAGCGTCCGGCCGTGCTCGTCAACCGCCTCGAGCTCGACCCAGACGTCGAACGCGTCAACGGTGCCGCCGGGAAAGAAGTGCCCGACCTTCCGGGTGCGAACCACCACGTCCACCCGCACCGACTCGCCGCGGCGCACCACCGCGTCGACCTTGCCGAGCGGGGCGATGACCTCTTCGGCGGGGCCGATAAAATTCTGCGCCGCGCCGAAGTTCAGCGACTCCTCGCCGACCGCGAAGGTGCTCGCCGTCCTCGGCTCGGCGCCGGCCTGCGAGCGCACCGCCTCGCCGGCCGGCCCTTCGGGCGAGCGGACGATGCCGAACACGTCCACCGAGATCTGACCGTTACGGAGAAAGTCCTGCACCGCCTTGAGCTGCGCCGCGTCGCCGTTGACGAACGGCATCGCGGTGTTGGCCGCGGCGAAGCGGTGCGAGCGCACCAGCCCGTGCTTGGCCGCCGGGTCGTCGGACTTCACCAGCGGCATATGGCAGTCGGCGCACTTCATCGGCGCCTTCGGATAATAGAAGGACCGCGCCCCTTCGCCGGATATACCCGACGCCTGCCAGTTGTCGTAGTCGTTGAAGCCGCGGAACCAGCGGTAGTCGTTGACCGGCGCGTCGAGGTGCACCTTGTGGCAGCTCGAGCAGAACTCCGGCGTCTGCTCGCTGTGGAACGGCTTGAGGAACGCCTCCCGGTGTGGCTGCGGGTCGATGAACGTCAGCCGGTCGTGGAGGAACTTGAGCACCGGGTTCTCGCTCGCGGCGAGGTCGTGCAGCGGCGGATACTCGATCTCGAAGTCGGCCTGACCCATCGTGCTGTGGACCCGGGTGATCGAGTGGCAGGAGGTGCAGGCGAGCCCGGCCTGCGCTTCCGGCGTGTC
>JBDTOB010000105.1:0-7771 GCA_039933435.1 Acidobacteriota bacterium
CCTGGCTCCCCAGCAACTCACGGCTCCCTGCCGTAAATATTCAAGCCGCCTGCACTCTCCTATTGAGCAAGCGACGTACCGTGCTGAATCCCCGCGATTTCACGGGCGCTGCCCTGGCAGAGGTAACAGAACGGTGCGTTCAATTACAATTTTGATCGCCGGCGGGCGCTGACGGCGGCGTCAATGGCGGCATCCCATCGTTTCGCCTGCGCCGCGGCGGTCGCATGGCTCGCCAGCGCGACGCTTCTGGCGCAATCCGACGGCTCCGGTCGCATTTCGGGGCGCGTCGTCGATGCGCGGACGGGAGCGGGGCTGGCGCGGGTCCTGGTCCTGGTCGAGGACGGCGGGCCGTCGGCCGAAACCGGCCCCGATGGGAGCTTCAGCCTCTCCGGCATCGCCCCGGGCCTCCACCGCCTGTTCGTGTCGGTCGTCGGCTACGCGCTGGTGCGGCGGGACGTCGAGGTCGCGGCTGGAGGCGCGGCGGCGGTGACGATCCCGCTCAGCGAGGGCACAGGTACCTATACCGAGCGGGTGACGGTCGCGGCGGACCGGTTCCGTCCGGCTGAGCCGGCGGTCGCGAGCCAGCAGACGCTCGGCAGCGCCGACATCCAGAACCTGCGCGGCGTGCTCGCGGACGACCCGCTGCGTGCGGTCCAGGTCCTGCCGGGGGTCGCGACCGGCGACGACCTGCGCAGCGAGTTCAGCGTCCGGGGCAGCGACTTCAGCCACATGAACCTGACGGTCGACGGCTTCCCGACGCCGTTCCTGCTGCACACGGTCCGCGCCGTCGAGGACTCCTCCGCGTCGGGATCGGTCGCGATGATCAACAGCGACATCCTCGACGAGGTCACGCTGCTCAGCGGCGGCTATGCACAACGGGACGGCAATCGCACCGGCGCCGAAGTGAATTTCCGGCTGCGTGAGGGATCGCGCCAGCGCTTCCAGGCGCGGGCCGCCGTCAGCGGCACGAGCGCGTCGGCGGTGCTCGAGGGACCGCTCGGCCGGGATCGCCGCGGTTCGTGGCTGGTGTCGGCACGCCAGAGCTACCTCGACCTGCTCCTGCACAGGCTCTCCCAGGAAGGCCTCGACTTCGCATTTGCCGACGCCCAGGCGAAGCTCGCCTACGACCGTTCGCCGGCGCAGCGATTCGAGCTGACGCTGCTGGCCGGGCGATCGCGCATGCAGGAGAAGCGGGAAGACACCGACACCGGCCAGATCGTCACCGGCCGCAACGCCTCGGCGATGGCCATCGGGAGCTGGCGGGTGTCGAAGCGCCGCGGCGTCGTGACGACGCGGGCGCTGGCATCGACGAACCGCTTCCGCAACGAGCGGCGCGGCGTGGTCGAGTACGACCGCGGCCACGACGCGCAGATAGCGGGCCGCGTCGACGCCGCCTCGGCACTGACCCGCGGTGTGCAGATCGCAGCCGGACTCCAGGTGGATCGCACCAGCGAGGGACGGATTCGCCGGCGCTCGTCGGGCGGCGCCTACCGCGTCATCAACGAGTTCGACGCCGCGGCCTCGCGCGCCGGCGCCTACGCCCAGGCCGGGTGGACGGGGGGCCCGTTGACGCTCGTCGCCGGGGCGCGCGCCGACCGCTGGAGCCTCACCGGCGAGACCACGGCGTCGCCATGGGCGCAGGCGGAGCTCAAGACCAGCGCTTCGACGAGCCTGCGCGGGGGCGCGGGAATCTATCGTCAGTTCCCGGACTTCGAGCAGGTGATTGGCGCGCTTGGCAGCCGGACGTTCCGATCGGAGCGCGCCAGCCAGTACGACCTGGGCTTCGAACATCGCATCGGCGAGGCCGTCCGCTGGCAGCTCACCGCATTCGACCGCGAAGAGGACGGCTTCTTTCGCCGCATCGGCGCGGAGACCCGGCTCGTGGGCGGCCGCGTCGTCCGCGGCGCGATCGGGGCCCTCTATCAACCGAGTCTCGACGGTCGCGCCCGCGGCGTGGAACTGCTGGTCCAGCGCCGCAGCACCACCGGGCTCTCCGGCTGGGCGTCCTACTCGTTCGGCCGGCTGCGCTATCAGGATCACCTGACCGGCGAGACGTTCTGGGGGAACCTGGACCAGCGACATACGGCCAACCTGTATCTCTTCTCCCGGCTGTCGGCACGGACCAGTCTGAGCACCAAGGTGCGCGTCGGCAGCAACGTGCCGGCGCCCGGCTATTACGAGGAGCGGGACGGCGGCTACTACGTCGCCTCGACCCGCAACCGCGTCCGGGTGCCGACGTATGCGCGGGTCGACGTCCGCGCCAACCGGACCTACAACTGGTCGCGCCGGAGGCTCACGCTCTTCGCCGAAGTCATGAACCTGCTCAATCGCGACAACGTCAGGTTCTCGCCCCCCGGCGTCAACACCAGGACCGGCCAGGCGACCGGCCTCTTCGAGTCGATGATTCCCGTGGTGCCGTCGGCGGGGATCCTGATCGAGTTCTGAGCGATGGACAGACGCGTCATCGACCTCAACTGCGACCTTGGCGAGATCGCCGGCTCACCGGTCGATGCCGCGGTCATGCCGCTGATTACCTCCGCGAACATCGCCTGCGGCGGCCACGCGGGTGATGCGGAGACGATGCGGCGGACGCTGCGGCTTGCCCGCGACGCGGGGGTCTCGGCGGGTGCGCACCCCGGCTGGCCCGACCGCGAGGGATTCGGCCGCCGGACGCTGTCGATGACCCCGCGCGAGGTCGAAGCGGTCGTGTGCGATCAGATCGCGGCGCTCGCCAGGATTGCCTCGGCCGAGGGGGTCCGCCTGCGGCACGTCAAGGCCCACGGCGCGCTCTACACCGCCGCCGCCCGCGATGCCGCGATCGCGGCGGCGCTGGCCGGCGCGGTTCGTGACGCCGATCCCTCGCTGGTGCTGTTCGGCGCCGCCGGCTCGGAAATGCTGCGCGCCGGCGCCGCCGCCGGTCTCGCGGTCGCGGCCGAGGCCTTTGCCGACCGCGGCTACGAGGCGGATGGCTCGCTGACGCCGCGCGCCATGCCGGGCGCGGTCATCGACGATCCCGGGGTCGTCGCCTCGCGGGCGGTGCGCCTGGCGACCGAGGGCCGTATCGAGGCGTCCGGCGGCATCGAGATCGTCATCCGTCCCGACACCCTGTGCGTGCATGGCGACACTCCCCGGGCCGTGGAGCTCGCGCGCGCGGTCCGCGCCGCGCTCGAGCGGGCGGGCCTGATTCTGGCGCCGGCCGCGGGCCGGTCGCATCCTCTGGGCTAAGATTGAATCCAACCCGTGAGGCCCACACTCGCCGCCGCCGCGATGATCGGCCTGCTGCTCGGCAGCCAGGGCTGCCTGGTCGTCAGCCTCAATCCGGTCTATGACGAGGAGTCGATCGGCTTCGATCCGGGGCTGCTCGGCGGGTGGCAGGACAGCGACGACAACAGTTCCCTGCAGATCGATCGCGGCGAGTGGAAGTCCTACCGGATCCATTACGTCCACCCGATCGAGAACGGCGACGTCACCGGCTACCTGACGTCGATTGGCGACGCCCGCTACCTGGACCTGATGCCGGCCTCGGGCGTCGACCGCGGCTCGTTCCTGGTGCCGGTCCACGTGTCGCTGCGACTCACGCTGGACGGCGATCGCCTCGAGCTGGCGCCGCTGTCCTACGACTGGTTCACGGCCCGGCTGCGGGCGCGGCCGGGAATCCCGGCCGCGGTGCCGGGTCTGGTCTTCGCGTTCGATCAGAAAGAGAACGCGCTCATCGTCTCGCCCACGGCGCGGCTGCGCGAGTGGCTGCGCCGGCAGCCCGCGGCGGGCGCGATGTTCGGCGCCGCGGCGGTATTCACGCGGAAGTGACCCGGAGGCCGGCGCGCCTCCCGCCAGGAGAGATCAGCATGCGAGACAACCCGACCCGCCGCGTCGCCGGCTCCGCCACCGTCGCCGCCGCCATCGCGGCGGCGCTGATGGCGGTGGTCTCGGCGCAGACGCCGGCGCCGGCCGCTCCCGCGACGAAGGCCCAGACTGGGCCTGCGGCCGAGGCGCTGCCGCCGGCGCGCACCATCATCGACCGCCACATCGAGGCGATCGGCGGGCGCAAGGCGATCCTCGGGCACACCTCGACGCACGCCGCCGGGACCATGGCGATGGCCTCGAGCGGGGTGTCGGGCTCGATCGACGTCTACGCGGCGCGCCCCGACAAGTCGCTCGTCAAGCTCACCATCGGCGGCATCGGCGAGGTCATGGAAGGCTTCGACGGCACCACCGGCTGGAGCCTCTCGGCGATCACCGGGCCGATGCTGGCGACCGGCCGGGAGCTGGAGCAGAAAAAGTTCGACGCCGCCTACGACGCCGACCTGCACGATCCGGCGCGCTACAAGTCGATGCGCACCGTCGAGCGGACCACCTGCGAGGGGCGCCCCTGCTACAAGATCAGCCTGATCATGCTCGACGGCACCGAGGACATCGAGTTTTACGACGTCCAGTCGCGCTACCGGGTGGCCGTGATCGCCAGCCGCGAATCGCCGATGGGACCCGTGCAGGTCACGCTCGCCTTCGGCGACTACCGGAAGTTCGCCGATCTCATGGTCCCGACGACCATGAAGCAGTCGTCGATGGGCGTGCAGCAGGTGCTGACCTTCACCACGGTCGAGTTCGACAAGGTACCGCCGTCCATCTTCGAGCTGCCGGCGGAGATCAAGGCCATGGTCAAGTGAAGCGGCGTCGCGCCGCCGCCGCGTTCGCGGCGATGGCGCTGGTCGCCACGCTGGCGGGCGCTCAGGTCCCCGACGGCGTCGAGGCCTTCGACACCGCGTGGACACTGGTGCGCGATTCCCATTTCGACAAGTCGATGAACGGGGTCGACTGGGACGCGGTGCGCACCGAGCTCCGTCCCCGGGCGGCGGCCGCCTCCTCGGTCGGTGAGCTGCGCGCCGTCATCCGCGAGATGCTCGGGCGCCTCGGGCTGTCGCACTTCGCGCTGGTCCCGTCCACCGCCGATGTGCCCGGACCCGAAGGGGATCTCGGGGCCGACCCCGGTCTCGATGTCAGGCTCGTCGACCACAGCCTGCTGGTCACCCGGGTCGAGCCCGGTGTTCCGGACGTCCACCCCGGCTGGCGCCTCATGAAGATCGGCCGGACCGACGTCAGCGACCAGTCGCACGCCGCCGCCGCCGACAATCCCCGGCTGGCGGGCGTGGAGGCCTGGCGTGTCGCGCAGTCGCTGCTGCGCGGCCCCGCCGGCTCGAAGGTCGACATCGTCTTCGAGGATGGCAGCGGACAGCTTCAGCCGCGCACCCTCGACCGGCGGCCCGATCAGGGGCAGCCGGTCACCGTCGGCAGCCTCCCCACCATGTTCGTGCGCGTCGACAGCGCCAGGCGCCGCACCCCCGGGGGGGCCACCGCCGGGGTGATTGCGTTCAACGTCTGGATGCCGGCGGTCGACGCCAGGTTCCAGAAGGCGATGGACGACTTCCGCGGCGCCGACGGCATCGTCATCGACCTGCGCGGCAACCCCGGCGGCCTGGCGGCGATGATCATGGGCATCTCCGGGCACTTCTTCACCGAGCGCCTGACGCTCGGGGTGATGAAGACCCGCGATGCGGAGCTGCGCTTCGTCACCAACCCGCGACTGGTGAACGCCCGCGGCGAGCGCGTCGCCCCCTTCAGCGGGCCGGTGGCGATTCTCGTCGACGGCATGAGCGGCAGCGCCTCGGAGTGCTTTGCCGGCGGCATGCAGTCGCTCGGCCGCGCCCGTGTTTTCGGACAGCCGTCGATGGGGCAGGCGCTGCCGGCGCTGTTCGATCGGCTGCCGGACGGCGATCTCCTGATCCACGCCTACGGCGACTTCGTGACCTCCGACGGCCGCCGGCTCGAAGGCCGCGGCGTCATTCCCGACGAGAGTCAGCCGCTC
The DNA here is from genome assembly GCA_039933435.1 of Acidobacteriota bacterium. GTDB lineage: Bacteria > Acidobacteriota > Vicinamibacteria > Vicinamibacterales > 2-12-FULL-66-21 > JALZOC01. The sequence goes on from JBDTOB010000105.1 coordinate 5,861, forward strand.
CGGCGCGACGACCTGCTGGCCGGCCGCGACCGCCCGCTGGACGCGGCCCTGGCCTGGATCGACCGCGAAAAGGGGGGTCCGGGCCCCGCCCGCCCCTGACCCGCAGCCGATTGCGTGTTATTGTTGCGCTTGCGTGGCCGCCTCTGCTAGGATTAAGGGGCCTTCGCACGCGAGTGCGTCTCGGTACGAGGCGCCCTGCGCCAAGCGGTCTTTTCTCCAGCCATACACGGAAATTCGAGGGATCTTCATGGAGCAGCGCCGGCTGCGACTCGGCGACATACTGGATGACTACTGTCCGCGCGAGCGGCGGCTGACGAACCACGCCGTCGTCGCCATGGTCGAGGAAGACGTCAAACAGACGCGCTGCACGACCTGCGACGCGGAGCACGTCTACAAGGGCGGCAAGGTCCCCAAGCGGAAGAAGAAGGACAGCCCCGCGGCGCTCTACAAGGAAGTGCTGGCGGGGATCTCCGACGAAGCCGCGCCGCAGCTGGCGGCCGGCCTCAGCCCCGAGACGGAAGCCGGAGAGGCCGGGCACGTGGCGGCTGCGGCGGTGCCCGTCGCACCACCCGCTGGCACTGACGTCCCGGTCAGCACGGCGGCCGATGTTGCCGCACCCGCGGCGGCGCCCGTCGACGGCGACGACGCCGACGAGAACGACAGCATCGCGGTGGAAGACGGCCCCGTGCATCGCCCGCTCATTCGCGCCCAGCTCCCGCGCATCGAAGGCTTCAAGGAGGAGCGGCGGCTTCCTGAGTTCACCATCCGCCAGTCTCCTCGCGGCAACGGCGGCAGTTTCCGCGGCGGCGACGCGCGGATGAAGCCGCACGCCGGCGGCGCCGGCGGCGCCGGTGGCAACAGTGGGAACAATCACCGGCAGCACGGCGCCCCTCGCTTTAGCGGCCCCCGCCCCGCCGGTCCCGGCCGCAGCCAGCCCGGGCGCAGCGGCCCCGGCGGCGGCGGCGGCTTCCGCGGCGCCGGCCAGCCCCGTCCCGGCGGTCCGCGCAAGCGCTCGCGCTGAGCCCCGCCCCGGGCTTTCGTGATTAAATCGACAGACTGAAAGGTGTGTCGATGACTGATCTGCAGGGCAAGACCGGGCTTATCGTCGGAATCGCCAACAAACGCTCGATCGCCTGGGCCATCGCGCAGGCGGCCTCGGCCGCGGGTGCACGGCTCGCCGTCACCTATCAGGGCGAACGGCTCGAAGAGAACGTCCGCGACCTCTCCGCCGGCCTCACCAACCCCCTCATCCTCCCGTGCGACGTCACCGACGATGCGCAGATCGCGCATGTCTTCGCGGAAGTCGAGCGTGAGTTCGGCGGCCTGGATTTCGTCGTCCACGGCGCCGCCTTCGCGAAGCGCGAGGATCTGGACGGGCCGTTTTCGCAAACTTCGCGCGACGGCTTCAAGCTGGCGATGGACGTCAGCGCCTACTCGCTCATCGCGCTCGCCCGCGGCGCGGCGCCGCTGATGCAACGCCGCGGCGGCGGCAGCATCGTCACGCTCACCTATCTCGGAAGCGAGCGGGTGTTCTCGAACTACAAGGTGATGGGTGTGGCCAAGGCGGCGCTCGAGGCCTCGGTCAAGTACCTGGCGGCGGATCTCGGTCCGCAGGGCATTCGCGTCAACGCCATCTCCGCCGGGCCGATCAAGACGCTCGCGGCCGCAGGTATCCCCGGGTTCAGCGCCATCCTCCAGCACTACCGCGACCGTGCGCCGCTGCGCCGCACGGTGGACACCGCGGACGTCGCTGACGTCGCGCTCTTTCTCCTCGGCCCCGGCAGCCGCGCCATCACCGCGGAAGTGCTGATGGTGGATGCGGGGTTTCACGCGACGGGGATGTGAGGGAAGGTTCCGGGTTCCGGGTTCGGGGTTCCGGGTTCGGGGTTCCGGGTTCGGGGTTCCGGGTTC
>JBDTOB010000106.1:0-7670 GCA_039933435.1 Acidobacteriota bacterium
TGAAGAAGGCGTGCGTCATGAAATGGAAGATCGCCGCGGACCAGGCGCCGACGCCCAGCGCCAGGAACATGTAGCCGATCTGGCTGATGGTCGAGTAGGCGAGCACACGTTTGATGTCGGGCTGGGTCAGCGCGCTGCAGCCGGCGAGCAGCAGCGTCGCCGCGCCGATGATCGCGACGGCGAGCTGCACCGGCGGCGCGAGCGCAAACAGCACGTGCGTGCGCGCGATCAGGTAGACGCCGGCCGTCACCATCGTCGCCGCGTGAATGAGCGCGCTGACGGGCGTCGGGCCGGCCATCGCGTCCGGCAGCCAGGTCTGCAGTGGCAGTTGGGCCGACTTGCCGACAGCCCCGCCGAGGAGCAGCGCCGCGGCAGCGATAGGCAGGGCCGATCCGGCCGGCCACGCGGCGGCGGCGCGCTGCATCAGCAGCTGGATGTCGAGCGTGCCGAGGTGCGTGGCGAGGAGGAACAGGCCGAGCGCCATGGCAGTGTCGCCGACGCGCGTCACGATGAAGGCCTTCCGGCCGGCGTTGGCGTTGATCGGATCGCGATACCAGAAGCCGATGAGGAGATAGCTGCACAGGCCGACGCCTTCCCAGCCGAGGTAGAGGAACAGGAGGTTGTCGGCCAGCACCAGCACGAGCATCGATCCGACGAACAGGTTCATGTAGGCGAAGAACCGCCCGTAGCCCTCGTCGCCCGCCATGAATGACGAGGAGTAGAGGTGGATCAAGAAGCTGACGCCGGTCACGACCACCATCATGACGAGCGACAGCGGGTCGAGACGGAAGGCGATGGCCGGGGCGAAGTCGTCGACGCGGACCCACGTCCACAAGCTCTGGGTGAACACCCGCGCCTCTGGAGGAAGCGCCATCAACCGCGCCGCGACGAGCAACGCGATCGCGGTCGAGGTCGCAATCGAGCCGACGCCGACCAGCGTGACCGCCGACCGGCGCAGGCGCGCGCCCGCGACGACGAGGATCAGGAAGCCGGCGAGGGGAACCGCGGGCACGAGCCAGAGCCAGTCGAGCACGTCAGCCTCGCAGTGTGGAAGCGGCGTCGGCGTCCAGCGTGCCGAGCCGGTGATACAACTGGATGACGAGCGCGAGGCCGACCGCCACCTCGGCGGCGGCCATGGCGAGGATGAAGAGGAAAATGACCTGGCCGTCCGCCTGCCCCCAGCGGGAGCCAGCGACGACGAAGGCAAGGCCGGCGGCGTTCACCATCACTTCGATTGACAGCAGGATGAAGATGAGGTCTCGCCGCACCAGCACGCCGAGCAGCCCGAGGCTGAAGAGCAGGCCGGCGACGATCAGACCATGCGCCACGGGAATCCCTGCCATTCGATCAGCCCCTCCCCGGCTGCCGTCGCCCGAGGTGATACGCCCCGATCAGGCCCGCGAGCAGCAGCATCGACGCGAGCTCGACGCCGATCGCGTAGCGGCCGAACAGCGCCAGTCCGACCTGCCGCGGATCGACGAGCGGGCCGGTCGTGGCCGGGCCGCCAGAGGCGAGCGCGTAGAGCAGTTCGCCCAGCAGTAGGGCCGTCAGGACGAGCGGGCCGATCCACGTGCGGGGCGCCAGCCAGCGTCGCGCCTGCTCGATGCTCGGTGCCCCGAGGTTCAGGAGCATCAGGACGAACACGAACAGCACCATGATGGCGCCGGCATAGATGATCACTTCGAGCGCGGCGACAAATGGTGCGCCGAGCACGAAGAAGATCAGTGCCACCGCCAGGAGCGACACGATCAGGTACAGCAGCGCGTGTACCGCCTGCTTCCGGCTGATCGCGAGCGCGGTCGCGACGATCGCGATGGCGGCGGCGGTGTAGAAGGTCGTCGCCATGGCCTACGGCATGACCGTCCGGACGTCGGCGGGCGGCGCTTCGTGCTCCGCCTCGCCCTTGTCCTTGCCCCCGATCGCCACACCGGCGACCCGGTAGTAGTTGTAGCCGGGATACTTCCCCTCGCCGTCGATCAGCAGATCCTCCTTCTCGTAGACGAGGTTCGGCCGCTTGTACTCGCTCATCTCGAAATCCGGCGTAAGCTGAATCGCGTAGGTCGGGCAGGCGTCCTCGCAGAAGCCGCAGTAGATGCAGCGGGAGAAATTGATGCGGAAGAATTCCGGGAAACGCCGCCCGTGCTCGTCCTCGGTGGCCTGGAGCGAGATGCACGCGACGGGGCATACCACGGCGCACAGATAGCACCCGACGCAGCGTTCGCCGCCGTCAGGATCGCGCGACAGGATGATGCGCCCGCGCCAGCGCGGCGGCAGGTACGCCTTCTCTTCCGGATATTGAATCGTCACCGGCCGGCGAAACATGTGCCGGAAGACGACCCACAGGCTCTTCAACACGCTCCACATCACATCCTCCGCGTTCAGCCGCGCGCCACGACGAGGGCACCGGTCATGATCAGGTTCACGAGCGCCAGCGGCAACATCACCTTCCAGCCGTACGCCATCAGTTGATCGAACCGCGGCCGCGGCAGCGTGGCCCGAAGCAGAATGACGCCGCAGACGAGCACAAAGGTCTTGAGCGCAAACCAGACGACCGGCGGCAGCCACGGCCCGCGCCAGCCGCCGAAAAAGAGCGTCACGACCATCGCCGAGATGAGCGTCACCCCGAGGTATTCGCCGATGAAGAACATGCCAAACTTCATCCCCGAGTACTCCGAGTGGTAGCCGGCGACGATTTCGCTCTCCGCCTCCGGCAGGTCGAACGGCAGCCGCCGCGTCTCGGCGAGTCCGGCGTTGGCGAACACGACGAGGCCGAGGATCTGCGGGACGCAGAACCAGAGCCCGCGCTGCGCGTCGACGATGCGCACGAGGCTGAACGATCCCGCCAGCATGACGACGCCCATCAGCGACAAGCCCATGAACACTTCGTAGGCGAGCATCTGTGCCGCTGCCCGGAGGCTGCCAATCAGCGCGTATTTGTTGTTCGAGGACCATCCGGCGAGCACGACGCTATAGACGCCGAGCGACGACATGCCGAGAAAGAACAACAGGCCGACGTTGAGATCGACGACCTGCAGGCCGGGGGCGAACGGCACGATGGCAAAGGCCATGAGCACCGTCACCATGATCACGGCCGGCGCGATGACGAACACCGGCTTGTCGGCGAACGGCGGAATCCAGTCCTCCTTGGTGAGCAGCTTGATCGTGTCGGCGACGGTCTGGAAGATGCCGAAGGGGCCGAGGCGGTTGGGCCCGTAGCGCTCCTGCCACCGCCCGAGCAGCCGTCGCTCGAACCAGACCAGCAGCGCCGCGGTCGTCAGCAGCACGGCGAGCACGCCGATGACCAGCACGATCGATCGCAGCGGCTCGATCATCGTGGTGCCTCGGCCTTTGAGATCCGGGCCCGTCCGGGGAGCGCAACCCACGGCAGCGACGGCAGACCGCTCGGCACGCCGGCTATTCCCGCGGGCAGCGACGGCAACCGGCGCACGAGCAGACGAAGCGACGCGCCACCAACGGCGACGGTCGCCAGGTCGCCCTCAATGAGGCCCGTTCGTGCGAGATCGTCCGGATTGAGCGCGACGTACGGGGGCGGCATGCGCTCCGCGACCCCCGGCGTCAATACGCTCAGCTCCTCCGACCCGAAGATGTGATGCAGCGGCACGCACAGCCACTCGCCGGCGTCAGGCAGGAAGCGTGGCGGGACGCGAGCGAAGTACGCCGGTGCCGACCCGTTCGCGGGCTCAATCAGGCGCCGGCCGGGATCTCCGCCGCGCAGCGGCCCGCCGACTTCGGCCTGGTAATGATTGACCGACTGCACGGAATTCCAGCCGGGCGCCCAGAAGCGCGGGATGAGCGCGGCGGGCGGCTGGCCCTGGAAGCCTTCCATCGTGAAGGTGAGTGGCGAATCGGGGTCGCCGGGCGGTTTCGGCTCGTGCACGGTCACGCCGGCGTCGATGGCCGTCCGTCCGCTCGAGCGATGCGGTTCGCGCGCGACTTTCAGGCCCGCGATGCGGAAAGCGGCGGACGGCGCGGCGTCGCGGATCGTCGCCAGCGCGGGCACCGCGGACGCGAGTGCCGCGGTGATGTCGTCGAGCGTCTGCCACGCGGCGGCTTCTGTCCGGCCCGCCGCACGCATCAGATCGCGAATCCACCGCCAGCTCTCGCGCACCTCGCCGGCCGGCGGAAAGACCTGAAAGGACCGCTGCGCGCGCCCCTCGTTGTTGACCAGCGTGCCGTCGCCTTCGGCAAATGTGGCCGCCGGCAGTCCGACGTCGGCACGGTCGGTGGTCGCCGTCGTCAGGTGGTCCACGACGATGAGGCGGGCGCGGTCGAGGAGGCGGCTCACGAGCGGACCGCTGCCCCGGCGGTCGAGATCGTTCTCGATGACGATGACGGTGTCCGCGTCGTCGAGCTCGGCGGCGGCGGCGTCGAGGCCGCGGCCCCCCAGCAGGGCCGCGCCGAGGCTGTTGCACTCGGGCACGACGAACGCGAGACGGGCGGAGCGGCCGGCGGCGTGCAGGGCCCACGCGACGTTCGCCGCCGCTTCGATGACGGCGTCGCTGCCGCTGCTCGTCCCGGCGACGACGAGCGGCTGCTGCGCGTTGCGGAGCGCCGCGGCGATCTGTGCCACGCGCGTGTCGCCAGGCGCCGCTTCACCGGTGGCGGGCGCGCTCGGATCAATCGCGTGCGCGACGTCGAATCCGAGCCGCGCCAGGTCGTCCGGCGCGCCATGAACCGTCGCTGTGGCGATGTCGTCGAGCCGCGTCGCCGTCGTCGACGCGATGAACAGCGGACCCTTCGCGTCCTGGAGGGCGGTGCGCACCGCGCCGTCGTCCCATTCGGGGATGCGCAGCTTCGTGGCGAGGGCCATCGGTTGGCGCCGAACGGACTGCCGGAGCGCCAGCGCCAGCATCGGCGCCGTACTGGTGACGTCCTCGCCGAGGATGAAGACGGCGTCCGACTGCTCGGCGTCATGGAGCGAGGCGGCGGGGGTCGGACCGTCCTGCAGCACGCGTACGATCGACGAGGCAAGGCGGTGTTCTGTCTCCGCCATCCCTGAGAAAAAGCGATCGGGGCCGACCAGCGTGCGCAGGGCGAAGTTGGCTTCGAGCGAGGCGCGCGGCGAACCGATGCCGACGACACGCGAGCCGGGATCGAGCCAGGCCGCGGCATGCGCCGCCGCCGCGGCGCCGTCGAGTGGCGTGCGATCCGGTCCGCGACCGGCAAACGGCGCGCGGAGCCGGCGCTCGCTGTTGACGAAACCGTAGCCGTAGCGGCCGCGGTCGCAGAGGAAGTAGCCGTTGACCTCGCCGTTGAAGCGGGTGCGGATCCGGCGCAGCCGGCCGCTGCGCTCGCCGGGAATGGTATTGCATCCGAGCGCGCAATGGACGCAGACGGACGGCGCCGTCCGTTCGTCCCACTTGCGCGTGAAGTGCAGCTTGAGGGTCTTGTCGGTGAAGACGCCGGTGGGGCAGACCTCGACCAGGTTGCCGCTGAACTCGCTCTCGAGCGTGCCGTCCTCGTGCCGGCCGAAGAAGACGCGGTCGCGCAGGAACTGGGCGTCGAAGTCGCGGCCGCCGGCGTAGTCCTTGTAGAAGCGGACACAGCGGTAGCATTGAATGCACCGGTTCATCTCGTGATTCACGAACGGCCCGAGATTCTGGTTGCGGAACGTCCGCTTCGTCCCGCGATACCGCCGGTAGGTGTGGCCGTTCATCACCGTCATGTCCTGGAGGTGGCACTCGCCGCCCTCGTCGCAGACCGGGCAGTCATGCGGATGGTGCACCATCAGCCATTCGGCGACACTGGAGCGGAACTCGCGCGCCTCCGGATCCTCGAGCGAGATGCGGGTGCCGTCGGCCGCGGGCGTCATGCACGCCATGACGAGCCGGCCGTGGGTGTCCTTGTCGTCGTGGAACTGCTTGACGGCACATTGGCGGCACGCCCCGACCGATCCCATTGCCGGATGCCAGCAGAAGTACGGCAGATTGAGGCCGAGCGTCAGGCAGGCGTCGAGCAGATTGACGCCGTCGGGAACGTCATGGGCGCCGTTGTCGATGAAGATGGTGGCCATGTCAGGTCCACGGACAGCGACGGTCGCGGATGTGCCGGTCGAAATCGTCGTGGAAATGCTTCAGGGCGCTCTGCAGCGGCTCGGCGGCTCCCGGCGCGAGCGCACAGTAGGTGTGGCCCGGCCCCAGCAGGTGGGTGTGGGCCGACAGCCGCTCCAGATCGCCGGGCTGGCCGGCGCCTGCTTCGAGCCCGCGCAGCAGGTCCGCGACCCAGTGCAGCCCCGCCCAGCACGGCGTGCACCACCCGCACGACTCCTGCGCGAAGAACTCCTCGAGGTTGCGCACCATGCCGACCGGGCACGTGCGGTCGTCGAGCACGATCATCGTGCCGGTGCCAAGCCGGCTCCCGGCCTTCTGGACCGACGCGTAGTCCATCGGCACATCGAGGTGATCCTCGATGAGGAAATCGGTCGAGGCGCCGCCGGGCAGCACGCCACGAAACCGCACGCCGTCCTGCATGCCGCCGGCGTGCTCGTCGAGGAGCGCGCGCATCGGCGTGCCGAGCGGCAGCTCCCAGATGCCCGGGCGCTTCACGCGTCCGCTCACCCCGTACAGCTTGGTGCCGCCCTCGCCCGTCAGGCTCGCTTTCTTGAACCAGTCCGCGCCCTTCGAGACGATGTGCGGCACGTTGCAGAGGGTTTCGACGTTGTTGACGACGGTCGGCTTGCCCCACAGGCCGCAGACCGCGGGAAAGGGCGGCTTCGATCGCGGATTGCCGCGTTTGCCTTCGAGCGCGTTCAGGAGCGCCGTCTCCTCGCCGCAGATGTAGCGTCCCGCGCTCACGTGCAGGTACACCTCGAGCCGATAGGTCGAGCCGAAGATGTTCGCTCCGAGGTAGTGGGCCTCGTACGCCTCCGCGAGCGCACGCTCGATCCGTCGGGCCGACAGCGTGTACGCCCAGCGCAGGAAAATGTAGGCCACGTCCGCCTCGATGGCGTAGGCGCTGAGGATGACGCCTTCGATGAGCTGGTGCGGATCGCCTTCGAGAAGCAGCCGATCCTTGAAGGTGCCCGGCTCCATCTCGTCGGCGTTGACCACGAGGTACTTCGGATGCGGTGCGTCCGATCCCATCGGCACGAAGCTCCACTTCTGTCCGGTGGGGAAGCCGGCGCCGCCGCGGCCCCGGAGGCCGGAGTCTGTGACCCGCGTCTGCACCTCCGCCGGCGTCAAATGCCGCACGGCGTCGCGGGCGGTCGCATAACCACCGCGGCTCTCGTAGGCGCGTCGATCGAGCGGCTGCTGATTCGGCTCGATGTTCGCGGTCAGGACCCGCTCCATTATGGGTACCTCGCGAGCAGGTCGTCGACTTGCGCCGGGTCGACATCCGCGTGCAGATCGCCGTCGACCATCAGCGCCGGCGCGTGGTCACAGGCGCCGAGGCAGACAATCGGCAGCAGCGTGAAGCGCCCGTCGGCGCCCGTCTCGCCGACGCGGACGCCGCTGGCGCGCGCGACCGCGTCGCGGAGGCGATCGGCGCCGAGCATCCAGCAGGTGACGCTGTTGCAAACCAGCACCACGTGGCGGCCGACCGGGCGCCGGTAGATCAGGTTGTAGAAAGTCGCCACGCCGTCGAGCTCGTCGGTGCTCATCTGCAGCAGGGCGGCGATGTCCTGCAGGCTCTCGTCCGACACCCAGCCG
>JBDTOB010000107.1:0-7632 GCA_039933435.1 Acidobacteriota bacterium
GCAACCTGACGACGGCGCCGGCGCTGATGGGCAACACCGTGATCTGGAAGCCGGCCGCGTCGGCGATGCTGAGCGGCTACTACACGCTCCGCCTGCTCGAGGCCGCCGGGATGCCCCCCGGCGTCATCAACTTCCTGCCGGGCGATCCGCGGGAGATCAGCAACCTGCTGCTGGATTCGCCGGATCTCGCCGGCATCCACTTCACCGGCAGCACCGAGGTGTTCAACGGCATGTGGCGGAAAGTCGGCGAGAACATGGGGCGCTACCGCGCCTATCCCCGCCTCGTCGGCGAAACCGGCGGCAAGGACTTCATCGTCGCCCACCCGTCCGCCGATCCGACCGAGGTGGCCGTGGCGATCGCCCGCGGCTCGTTCGAATACCAGGGGCAGAAGTGCTCCGCCGCCAGCCGCGTCTACGTGCCGCGATCGATGTGGAAGGAAGTCAGCGAGCGGACGATCGCGATGATGGCGTCGATGCGGATGGGGGACGTCGCCGACTTCCGCAATTTCCTCGGCGCGGTGATCGACGAGAAGGCGTTCACCAAGATCAGCGGCTACATCGCTCACGCGAAGGAGCACGCGCGGGTGATTGCCGGCGGGACGACGAAGAAAGAGGACGGCTGGTTCGTCGAGCCGACGCTGATCGAGACCGCCGACCCCGGCTATCGCAGCCTGTGCGAGGAGATCTTCGGACCGGTGGTCAGCGCCTACGTCTACCCGGACGACGACTGGACCGGGACGCTGTCGCTCATCGACCGGACTTCCCCCTACGCGCTGACCGGCGCCGTCTTCAGCCGCGATCGCGCCGCCATCCGTCAGGCCAGCACGGCGCTTCGCAATGCCGCCGGCAACTTCTACATCAACGACAAGCCCACCGGCGCGGTCGTCGGCCAGCAGCCCTTTGGCGGCGCCCGGGGGTCGGGGACCAACGACAAGGCGGGCTCGCGGCTCAACCTGGTGCGCTGGGTCAACGCCCGGACGATCAAGGAGACCTTCGCGCCGGCCCGCGACTTCCGCTACCCGTTCATGGGGGAGGAATAACACCAGTTTCCAGTTACCAGCTTCCAGCTTCCAGCTTCCAGCTGCCGGGTCACCAGTGATCAGTAACCGGCAACTGGTAACTGGGAGCTGGTAACTGGCAGCTGGTAACTGGCAGCTGGCAACTGGTAACTGGCAACTGGCAACCGGCAACTGGCAACTGGCAGCTGGCAGCTGGCAGCTGGAAACCGTCCCCTACTTCAATTGAACCGACGCGATGAGCGGATAGTGGTCCGACCCGAACCGCTCGTCGGCACGCCGGAAGGTGGCCGTCCAACCGGGCGGCAGGCGGAAGAACATGTGATCGAGGCGCAGCAGGCCGAGGAAGGTGGCGCGGCGATCGGTCGCCGGCACCGCCGGGAAGCGCCGTGCCAGCGGCCGGTAGGCGGCATCGTCAAATCCCGACACGGTATTAAAGTCCCCGCCCAGGACCAGCGGCTCGCCGTGGTCTACGGCGGCCAGCAGCGCCCGCGCCTGCCGGGCGCGGCCGTACTCGGCCGCCAGCCACAGGCGTCGCGGATTGAAGGTGTTGTCGAGGTGGGCGTCCACGACGCGTAGCCGCCAGGGGACGCCGGCCGCGGTCAGGCCGCGAACGCTCGCCGAAAGCGCCACCCGACGCTGTCGTTCGAAAGGCAGCTCGATCGCGCGTAAATCCTCGAGCGGCAGGTTCGACAGCACGGCGTTGCCGCGATCCTCCTGAGCGGCCGCCGAGCCGCCGTTGCGCATCGAGGGCACGTAATACACCGACAGGCCGAGCGCGGCGGCCACCGTGTCAACCGGCTCGAACCCAGGCCCCCCTGCGCGGCCCCCTTTCCTGCGGGCAAACGCCGCATCGGCGGGTAGCCGGGCCGGCACGTCCGCACCTTCCCGATACACCTCTTGCAGCAGCAACACGATCGGTCCGGCCTGGAGGGTCGCGAGGAACTTTGGCAGGTCACCGGCACCAAGGTTGGTATTCCAGCTGACAATCGTCAGGTCGTCCGAGGCGCCAGCCGTCCGAGTCCCGGCAACCAGGATCGGGGGGCCGACGGCGCGACGCCATTTCGACAGGTGCGTAGCATCTCTGGACGCCGAGGGCGTGGTCCAGACGATGGGCGTGCCGCCGTCCTGCGCCAGCGGAATCATCGCCGGCCCGGCCGGGCGATGTGCGGTCCGGCACCCTACAGTGGCGACCAGGAGTAACAAACAAGGGAGAAACAGGCACCTGTAGAGCATGCGGCCGGGCGGAAGGGAACAGAACTCTCGATAATTCGCGGGCGACGAAGCCATGATATACCGCCGGGGTTGGCGGCCATCCTGCATTGCACGCCCGCGTGACTCGGCACTCATCGACATCCGCCCCGGCCGCCGCGTTCGCGCTCGCCATCCTCGCCGCGGGCTGCGGCAGCTCGGCAAGCACAACCATTTCCAGCGTCACCTCTCCCTCAAGTGCCCGATGCGAGGCGACGGTCTCGAGCAATCCGGCCTCGTTCGGTCCCGATGGCGGCAGCGGCACGCTCACCGTCGTCGTTGCCCGCGAGTGCACCTGGAGTGCCGCCGCGCAGGCGCCGTGGATTTCACTGACCTCGGCCGTCCAGGGGCAGGGGGACGGCTCGGTGGCGTTCAAGGTGGCGCCGAACACCGATCCGGTGTCACGGCAGGGTTCGATTGCTGCCGCCGAGCGGCAGGTGGCGGTCGCCGTGGGTCCCGCCCCGTGCCGCTTCGAGGTCAATCCGAGCGGCGATACGCTGCCGGCTGAGGGGGGCGACATGACGGTCGGCGTCAAGACCCACCCCGCCTGTGCGTGGACCGCCGGCAGCGAAGTGACGTGGGCCCAGGTCACGCCGGGCAACGGCAAGGGCGAGGGTGTGGTGCTCGTCCACGTGCAGCCGAACGCCGGCCAGCCCCGTCCCGTGGCCGTCATGGTCGCGGGGGAGAGGGTGACGGCGGTCCAGCCGGCCACCGCGCTTCCCGCCCCGGCACCGACGCCAACCCCCGCGCCGACACCGGACCCCACGCCGACACCAGCGCCCACGCCGACGCCTGCGCCGACCCCGACGCCGACGCCGGCCCCCACGCCGACGCCTGCTCCGACCCCGACGCCGACGCCGGCCCCCACGCCGACGCCTGCGCCGGCCCCGGCCCCGACGCCGACGCCCGTGCCGGCGCCGAAGCCCGAGCCCGTGCCGATCAAGGCGGTGGAGTTCGACAGCACCATTCGTTCGCTCTCGGGCAGCTGTCCCGCGGTCACGTTCATGGCCGGGGTCGCCAACGTCTACACCACCGCGTCGACCGACTTCGCGAAGCGCAAGTGTAAAGATCTGTCCGACGGCGACAACGTGACCGTCAAGGGCCAGCTGATGTCGGATCTGCGGGTGCGGGCTGACAAGATTGAATACAAGAAGAACAGCTCAAGCAATGATGACTGATTGGTTCCGGCGGCGCGCCCGCCTTCTCGCCCTGGTCGTGCTGCCGCTGGTCGCGGCGCCGGCCTCGGCCCAGACGACGGTCAGCGACGTGGTCGGCTTTCTGGTCACGAATCAGGCGGTGCCGACCGCCGACTTCGAGCGCGACCGCGCCGCGGCGGAGGCGGCGCGCGACACCATCTCGCGGGCGCTGCTCGTCACCCTTACCTCCGCCCCCCTGGCGACGTCGTCCAGCGGGTTCCTGTATCGCCTCAACCCGCAGTTGGGCACGGTCGAGCGTGCCACCGAAAGCTTTGGCGCCTTCTTCGTCGAGCGGGCGCTCACACCCGGGAGAGGGCGTTCGTCGTTCGGGGTGTCGGCGAACAGCGCCGCCTTCGATCAGCTGAACGGGCAGAACCTGCGCGACGGCACGCTGCTGACGGTGGCGAACCGCTTCCGCGACGAGTCGCAGCCGTTCGACACCGAGAGCCTCACTCTCAAGATCCGCAGCAGCACGATGACGGTGTTCGGGAGTATCGGGGTCACCGATCGGCTCGAGATTGGCGGTGCGGTGCCGTTCGTCAGGGTCTCGGTGGAAGGGCAGCGGGTCAACGTCTATCGCGGCACGCCGCTGCTCCAGGCCTCGGCCACCGGCACCGCCAGCGGCATCGCCGATATCGCCCTGCGCGCGAAGTACACCCTGGTTTCCGGCCAGACCGGCGGGGTCGCGGCGGCGACGGAGATCCGGCTGCCCACCGGCGACCAGAAGAACCTCCTCGGCACCGGGTCGGCGTCGTACCGGTTCATCGGGATCGGGTCGCTCGAGCAGGGGCGCCTGGCGCTGCACGGCAACGCCTCGTTGCTGCGCGGCGGGATCTCGCCGGAGTGGTCAGCCGCCGGTGCGGCCTCGGTGGCGGCCCATCCGCGGGTCACGATCTCGGGCGAGGTCCTCACCCGTCACGTCTCGTCGCTGCACGACTTCGCGCTCTCGGCGGCGCCGCACCCGAGGATCGTCGGCGTCGACACGCTGCGGCTGACGGCCGGCACGGCGGCGACGACGCTGGCGTCAGGCGTCGCGGGGCTGAAGTGGAACGTGACCGGGACGCTGGTGGTCGGGACGCACGTGTCGTTTCCGCTCGCCAAGCGCGGCCTGACGGCGCCGATTACTCCGTCGGTCGGACTGGAATACGCTTTCTGAGGCCGCAGGCCAGCAACAGCTCACCTCGCGTCGGCGCGAACGATCTTCCACGCGCCCCCGGCATCCGCCAGGTCGAACGCCCATCGCCGGCTCTGCCGGCGCTGGCCGCCGCCCACCTTCGGCGTCCACTCCGCCGTTCCTGAACAGGCGGCCCGCGCGGTCGACCCGGCGACGGTCACGTCGCAGCGATCGAGCGCGATCCGCTGCGCCGACAGCCCGTCGAACGCGCGTGACAGCGCCCGCTCGTCGACGGACGGCCAGACCGCCCGTGCCGCGCCGACGTCGAGGCCGCTGAATGCCGCCTCATAGCGCGCCAGTACTGCGCGAACGGCGGTCCGGGGGTCGGCGGCCGGGACCGCCTCGGCCGGGCGGGGCCGGACGGTGGGGGCCGCGACTGGCGCACTCACCGGCACCGAGCCGGTGGCCGTCAGTAGTGCGGTGGCCAGCGGCACCGCATCAATCGTCGGCGGCCTGGGGGCCGGCACACTGTCCCGTACGGCGGATGCTCCCGACGGCGGCGCCGAGGGCAGGCTGCTGACGCTCGTGAGCGACGGACGTGGATCGCGGTTCGACGCCGAGGTGGTCTCCAAGGGGTTGACGGTGCGGGACGGCGGGGGTAGCGGCGCCGGCGGTACGGCGGCTCGTCTCGCGATCAACCCGCTCGTCGGCGTCGCCTGGCTGGCCAGGCTTCTGTCGGTCGGCGCTTCCGACATCCCGGGCGTGGAAACGGGCGCCGCCTCCGGCCGGGAAGCGGCCGGCGTCTGCGCCGGCGCTGCCTCTGCCGGCCCCGTCCCGGACTGCACGTCGGCCGGTTCGCCAGCCAGCTCAGGCACGGGTTCGGTGTTGCCCTCCGGCTTCAGGTGCACATCGCCGGCGGCAACCGACTCAGCTACGGTTCGCGGTGCCGACGCGGTGAGGCGATACCACGACACGACACCCGCGCTCAGCAGCGCAAGGCTTGCCGCCACCACAACAGCTCGGGCATAAACACCGGAGCCGCCCTTTTTTTCATGGCGGAAGCTCTCGGCGGGCTCAAACTCTGCCAGCAGGACATCGCCGGCAGGGGCGGTCGAGATTGCGCCGGGCACCTCTTCCAACGATGCCGCCAGTTTCCGCTCGAGCTCCTCCAGCTCAGGCATCCCGGGCGCCAGCGCCCGTGCCTCCTCACCCGCCGCGCGCGCTTCGTCGAGAAGGCCGGCTGATAAAGCCAGATTCGCGTGCGCCAGGCAGCGTTCCGCGCGCCGATGGCGCATGCGGATCTCGAACGACTGCCACTGCGGGGTGGAGGTGTGGGAGACCGTCACCGGCACGGATACTTCAGCGCCGCGGTCGGGCATGATGCAGGAACTGCAAAAGCTGTGCTTTACCGGAGAGCACGGCGGCCGGGCTTAAACGGTCGTCGAGCTCACCACCGGGCCGTCGTCGAAGAGGCGTTCCGTATCCCTGTTGAGCAGGACCCAGAGTCCGTAGGCTCCCACGATCGTCCCGAGGGGAATATTGATGAGGCTGAGCGCGGAGAGGACGATGCCGAGGATGCGGGCCCAGGGTTTGTAGTAGAGCAGTCCGTAGCCGGTCAGCAGGCCCGGCAGCGCGAACACCACGAAGAACACGCTGAGCGCGGCGCCCGCGATCCCGAGTATCGGGATCGCGATCGCCGCATCCTGCGAATCGGCCGCGACGCCAACGATGCCGGCCGCGCCCCCCATGACCAGCAGGAGGAACAGGGCCAGCACGAGCATGAAGCCGCTGACGACGAGGTAGAGAACGCCGAGCACCTTGACGTGCATCTGCATTGCTACGTTCCTCCGTCCGCCGGTTACTCTTCGCCGTCGAGATCGGCGTCGACCTCCACGTCGGCCTCGACGTCCGTCTTCGCGCTCGTGGCGACGTCGTCGATGTCCTCTTCAGGCTTCTCGTTGCGCCAGTCCTCGTCGTTTTCGTAGAGGCGGCTGACGGGGCGCTCCTTGATGGGCCCCTTCGGGCCGCGATCGCCATCCTTGCGGGGCGCCTTCCGCTTGTTCTTGGGCGGCGCGTCCGGGCCGAAATTGCGGCTCCGCGGCCCCGAGGGGGCTCCGGATCCGCCGCCATCGGCGGGACGCGGCGCCCAGCCGCTCGGCCGCGGCGCGAACCCTCCCGATCCACCGGAGGGGCCTCCCGGGCGAGGCGGGCCGCCGTAGCCGCCCGGCCGGGGCGCGCCCGCCGGGCGCTCCTCGCGGGGGCGGGCTTCGCTGACCGCCAGTGGCCGTCCCTTGAACGGCTGCTGGTCGAAGCGGCTGATGGCGGCTTCCGCGACCGCGCGATCGGCGTAGTCGACGAATGCAAATCCACGCGGCCGGCCGGTTTCCCTGTCAACGGGAAGAACGATCTGGGTGGGTTCGCCGACGCTGGACAGGTGCTCGCGTAACTCAGGTTCGGACGCGGCGTACGGCAGATTTCCGATGAACAGACGGACTGACACAGCCCCCTCTTGGTGGCGTCGCGCGGCCGCACGGACGGACCTCCCGTCCCGGCGGCTGCCGACAAGTCCAATCAAAATAGCACAAATGATGCCGTCGAGGTTGATGCCCCGGGGGGCGTGCGTTACCATGGACTGTTGGGCGGGTCCAGAAATCTCCTTCATACATGCCTACGACGACCGAAGCCCGGCGGGGCCAGATTCGCATACGCGGCGCGCGCACCCACAACCTGAAGAACGTCGACCTGACGCTGCCGACCCGGTCGCTGATCGTCATGACCGGGGTGAGCGGGTCCGGCAAGTCGTCGCTCGCCTTCGACACCATCTACGCGGAAGGGCAGCGGCGCTACGTCGAGTCGCTCTCGGCCTACGCCCGTCAGTTCCTCGAGCGGATGGAGAAGCCGGACGTCGATGCCATCGAGGGCATCTGTCCGGCGATTGCCATCCGGCAGAAGAACAGCATCCGCAATCCGCGCTCGACCGTCGGCACCACCACCGAGATTCACGACTACCTCCGGCTGCTCTACGCGCGCGTCGGCCGGACCTACTGCCGCAATT
>JBDTOB010000108.1:0-7570 GCA_039933435.1 Acidobacteriota bacterium
CGGTCTACATGCTGTGGATGTTCCAGCGCATCAACTACGGCGAGATCACCAACCCAAAGAACCTGACGCTGCCGGATCTGACGCCGCGGGAATGGGTTCTGATGGTCCCGACCGTCGCCATCTGCATCGTCATGGGGGTCTTCCCGGGCGTGTTCCTGCGGCCGATTGAGCCCTCCGTCAATCGCACCCTCGAGCGCATCACCGGCCGGAATTACGGCGCGGTGCCCCGGTCGCTGCCGCTGCTCCACGGCGCCGCCGTGGCAGCCGCCAAGGCGCCGGCGCCCGGTGCAGGCCAGCGGGCGGGCCTGCCCGGATCCGATCATCCAGCCGCGCCCGCCGCGGTCAGCGAGTAGCCCGTCATGAGTGCATACGCCGCCATCATTCCCCTCGTCATCGTCGCCCTCGCGGCGATCGTCGCCATGGTGGCCGAGGCCTTCCGCGAGCCCGGCGAGCGCATGCCGATTGCCTGGCTGGGCATCATCGGCCTGGTCGGCGCCGCCATCGTCTCGGGGCTGCTCTGGAACACGGACGCCCACAGCCTCGGGGTCATCCGCACTGACAACTTCGCGATCTTCATCAACATGGTCCTCTGCACCATCGGTATCCTGACGATGCTGATGTCGGAGGATGTCGTCGAGCGGGAGGGTATTCCGGCGGGGGAATACTACGCGCTGACGCTGTTCGCCATCTGCGGGATGATGATGATGGCGGCCGCGACCGACCTGCTGGTGGTCTTCCTGGCGCTCGAGATTCTGTCGCTCGCGGTTTACGTGCTGACCGGCATCCGCCGCTCGAGCGCCGGCGGCGCCGAAGCGGCCTTCAAGTACTTCCTGCTGGGCGCCTTTTCGAGCGCGTTCTTCCTCTACGGCATCGCCTTCGCCTTCGCGCTGTCCGGATCGACGCGGATCGAAGAGATCGGCGAAGTGCTGGCGCGCCAGTCGGCGGGAGAGCCGTCAACGCTGGCGCTGCTGGCGGTCGGACTGCTGGCGGTCGGGTTCGCCTTCAAGGTCTCGGCGGTGCCGTTCCACATGTGGACGCCGGACGCCTATGAGGGCGCGCCGACCATCGTCACCGCCTTCATGTCCACCGCGGTGAAGGCCGCCGCCTTCGCCGCCTTCGTGCGGGTGTTCCTGTCGCCGCTCGAGCCGCTCAAGGAGCACTGGATCCCGATGCTGTCGGTGATCGCCGCCGTGACGATGATCCTCGGCACCGTGGTCGGCGTCGTCCAGACCAACATCAAGCGGATGCTGGCGTATTCGAGCATCGCCCACGGCGGCTACCTGCTGCTGGGGCTGGTGGCGGCCAACAGCACCGGCAAGGCCGCGATTCTGTTCTACCTGCTGACCTATGCCGTGACCAACATGGGGGCGCTGGGAATTGTCGCGCTGCTCGGGACCGCGGAGCGGCAGCACGACGAGCTCCGCGACTTCGCCGGGCTGTGGCGGGCCCGACCGGGTCTCGCCGGACTGATGACCGTCTTCCTGCTGTCGCTTGGCGGACTGCCGCCGACCGCCGGCTTCATCGGCAAGTGGTACATCTTCAGCGCCGCGGTGCAGGAAGGCCACTACTGGCTGGCGATCATCGGCGTCCTGACCAGCGTGGTCTCGGTCTTCTTCTATCTGCGCATCGTGGTGATGATGTACATGACCGAAGGGACCGACGCGCCGCGGCCCCGCGTCGCCGCGACCGCGCTGGCGGGACTGGCGCTGGCCGTCATCGCCGTCCTTTACCTCGGCGTGCTGCCGACCCGCGCCCTCGACCTGGCGCTGGAGTCGATCTCGACGATATTCTGAGACGGCCGCCCCGGGCGTTGACATCCCCCGGTTGACGGCGGCCCCACCGAACTGCACGTGAGATCCCGCATCACCGGCTACGTTGGGGCGGCGCTGGTCGCCGCCGCCGCCCTGGTCTCCGGGCAGACCGGTGACGGCGGCGCGCCGGCGGACGATCTGCTGCGAGGCATCGAACTGCGCGGCCTCGGCCCGGGGCTGGTGTCAGGACGCATCCAGGACATCACCATCGATCCGCGGAACCGGAGCGTCTGGTATGTCGCCAGCGCCTTCGGCGGCCTCTGGAAGACCACCAATCGCGGCATCACCTTCACCCCCATCTTCGACGAGCAGGGGTCGTTCACGCTCTGCTGCGTCGTCCTCGATCCCAGGGACTCGAACATCGTCTGGGTCGGCACCGGCGAGAACACCAGCCAGCGCAGCGCCCATTTCGGGGACGGCATCTACAAGTCCACCGACGGCGGCGACACGTGGACGCACATGGGGCTCGCCACGTCCGAGCACATCGGCCGCATCCAGATCGATCCGCGCGATTCGAAGACGGTGTATGTGGCGGCGCAGGGCCCGCTGTGGTCGCCGGGCGGCGAGCGCGGCCTCTACAAGACCAGCGACGGCGGCGCGACCTGGAGCGCCGTCCTGACCATCAGTCCGGACACCGGGGTCAGCGACGTGGTGTTACGTCCGGGCGCGCCGGACACGCTGTATGCCTCGGCCTACCAGCGGCGGCGGGCGGTCGGCCAGATGGTTGGCGGCGGCCCGGAAGGGGGCATCTTCAAGTCGACCAATGCCGGGCGTACGTGGATCCGGCTGACGAAAGGGCTGCCGCGCGACGACATGGGACGGGTGGCGCTGGCGGTCGATCCGCGTCGTCCCTCGACGGTGTTCGCGCTCGTCAGCGCCAAGGGCCCGCGGGGCCGGGGCGCTCCGCCGCCGCCGGCGGGGACGGCCGCGGTGGACGAGGCCGGCTTCTATCGGTCCGACGACAACGGCGCCTCATGGACCCGGGTGGGGCGGACGGCCGCCGCATCCGCGCCGGCCTCCGGGCGCGGAGAGGGCGGCGGCCCGGCGGCGCCGGATCCGGCCGGGCAGTGGTATCGCGGCGGCGGCGCCGCCTACTATTACGAGTTGTTCGTGGATCCCCACCATCCCGACACGCTGTATTCCATCAACACCAATTTCGAGCGCAGTACGGACGGCGGCCGCACCTGGGAGTCGGCCGGGTGGGAAGACACCGGCATCCACGTCGATCACCACGCGCTCGCGTTCGACCCCGTCGACCCCGATCACCTGCTGGTCGGCAACGACGGCGGGCTCTACGAAACCTACGATGGCGGCGCGTCGTTCCGCTACTTCACGAATCTGCCGGTGACGCAGTTCTATCGCGTCTCGGTGGACAACGCCCGGCCGTTCTACAACATCTGCGGCGGCGCCCAGGACAACTGGTCGGTGTGCGGCCCGTCGCGGACGCTCAACCGCTGGGGCATCCGCAACAGCGACTGGTTCATGGTGGGCAGCGGCGACGGCTTCCAGACGCGGAGCGATCCGGACGACCCCCGCACGGTCTACGCGAGCTCGCAGGACGGCAATCTGACGCGCTTCGACGTCCGCACCGGGCAGGTGCGGTCGATACGGCCGCGGCTGTCCGGACCGCCGGTGACGGAACAGGCGGTGGACGCGCTTCGCGGCGAGCCCGCCCGCGGCGCCCAGCCGGTGCGCCGGATTACCGACGCCGGTTTCAGCGACCGCGCCAACTGGGATGCGCCCTACATCATCAGCCCCCATTCGCCGCGGCGGCTCTACTGGGCGAGCAACTACGTCTATCGCTCGGACGACAGGGGCGACAGCTGGGCCCGCATCAGCCCCGATCTGACCAGGCAGCTGAAATGGGAGACGCTGCCGCTGATGGGGCGCGTCTGGCCGGCGGACTCGGTCGGGTATCACGAGTCGACGACCGCGCTCAGCAACATCGTCGCGCTCGATGAATCGCCGCTGCGGGAAGGGCTGATTTACGCCGGCACCGATGACGGCCTGCTGCAGGTGACCGAGGACGGCGGCGGCAGCTGGCGCCGCGTCGAGGACTTCCCCGGCGTGCCGAAGTGGACCTACATCTCGGACGTGTTCGCCTCGCCGCGCGACGCCGACACGGTGTTCGTCGCCCTCAACAACTGGCAGCGTGGCGACTACACTGCGTATCTGATCAGGAGCGATGATCGCGGCCGTAGCTGGCGCGCGATCAGCGGGAACCTGCCGGCCCGGCACGACGTCTGGACCGTCATTCAGGATCACGTCGATGGCAACCTGCTGTTCGCGGGGACCGAGTTCGGCCTCTACGTCAGCCTGGACGGCGGCGGGCGCTGGCTGCCGATGCGCGGCGGCGTGCCCGTGACCCAGGTGCGGGACATGGCGGTGCACCGGGGCGAGAGTGATCTGGTGCTGGCGACATTCGGCCGGGGCTTCTACGTGCTCGACGACTACAGCGCGCTGCGCGAGATGACCCTGCCGGGGCTCGGCGAGAGCACCCAGCTCTTTCCGCTGCGCGATGCCTACCTGTTCTCGGCCACCGGTCTCGCGCCCGCCGGCTCCGCCGGCCTCGGGCCTCTCGGCGGAAATTGGACCGCTCCCAATCCTCCGTTCGGCGCCGTCTTCACGTACAACGTCGCCGGCGCGCTCCCGGCTGAGTCGAGGCTGATGCTGACCATTACCGACGACGGCGGGCGGCAGGTGCGGCGCCTCGACGTCGATCGTGCCCCGGGAGTCAGGCGCGCCGTCTGGAACCTCCGGGTGGACACGGTTGCCGCCGCCGCCCCGGCCGCCGGAGCGCAACCACCGCCCGGGGCGGGACGAGGCGCCGCACCTGCTTTGGCGGCGCCGGGCCGTTATCGCGCCACGCTCGGCATCCTGACCGGCCAGTCGATCACGCCAGTCGGCGCCACCCGCACGTTCTCCGTCCTGCCGGTCACCGAGTAGCTTCCGCGCCCTATTCAGCGGACCGGCAGCGCGTCGAACGCGGCGCCCAGCGCCGCGTCCTCGTCTGGATCCACCGTCCGCAGGTCGAGGATTACTCTGCCGCTCTCGATTCTCGCGATTACCGGCACCTCCAGACGGCGGAGGTGTTCCTCGAGACGAGCGGCGCTCATCGACGGGTGGGTCACCGCCAGCAGTCTGGTCGGCAGCGCCGACCCCGGGGCGCTGCCGCCGCCAATCGTGGACCGGCCATCGATGACCTCCACGTCGAGTCCGGTCTCCGCCAGCGCCGCCGCCACTGCCGATGCCCTGACGCCGATCTCCGCGGCCGAGAGCGCCAGCATTCTCGCCACCGGGATTGTCGCTGACGCCCGCCCGGCATCGATTTCAGCGAGCGTGGCTTCGAGCGCCGCGTAGGTGAGCTTGCCGACTCGCAGCGCCCGCATCAGCGGGTGCGCCCGTACTTTCGCCACGACCTCGGCCGCTCCAGCGACGATGCCCGCCTGCGGTCCGCCCAGCAGTTTGTCGCCGCTGAACATGACGGCATCTGCACCCGCCGCGATGGCCGCCCTCACGGCGGGCTCATCCGCGAGCGCGGCCGGGTCGGACACCGCTGGATCCCCGAGGTACCCCGAGCCGAGGTCGTCCGCCACCAGCACATTGTGGCGGCGCCCGAGCTGCACGAGCTCGTCCAGCCGCGGCCGTTCGGTAAAGCCCTCGATGCGGAAGTTCGACGGGTGGACGCGAAGAATGAGCGCGGTACGCTCGCTGATCGCCGCCGCGTAGTCGGCGGCGCGGGTCCGGTTGGTGGTCCCGACCTCGCGCAGGACGGCGCCCGACTGAATGAGGACGTCGGGCACGCGGAACCCGCCGCCAATCTCGACCAGCTCGCCCCTCGAGATGATCACTTCGCGCCCGGCGGCGAGCGCCGCCAGCACGACCAGGGTGGCGGCGGCGTTGTTGTTCACCACCACCGCCGCGGCGGCGCCGGTCAGCCGGCAGAGCAGCCGTTCGGCGTGCGCATCCCGCCGCCCCCGCGCGCCGCTGGCCAGGTCGTACTCCAGATTGGTGTAGCCGGCAGCCAGCGCCGCGACCCGCGCCGCGGTTCGGGGCCCGAGCGGCGCCCGTCCCAGATTGGTGTGCAGGATCACGCCGGTGGCATTGATCACCGTCCGCAGCGAGGGGACGGCCTCCCGCGCCAGCCGGACGGCGACCCCCGCCTCGATGGCTTCCGCCACGCCCCCGCCCGGCTCGCCGACGGCTGCGGCGCTCCGCACCGCCGCGGCTTCGGCGCGAATGGCGTCGACGACGGCGGCGCGGCCGAATCGGGCTTCCAGGCTGGCCATGGCGGGACGCTGCCGGAGCTGTTCGATGGAGGGGATGGACCGCACCTTGTTCCAGTGTGAGTTTTCAGGATATTATCGCGGTTTCCTGATGAAACCTGTGGATTCTCCAGAGCGTGGTGCGAGTCAGGACGTGTCGCAGACGCCGTCGTCCGCCGTGCCGGTGCCGGATTACCGTCCCGTCGAGCGGTTCTGGCCGTACGTCGATCTGCCGGAGCAGCCCACGGACGAGGAGCTGGCGGCGCTCAGCCCCGAGCTGGCCGAGGCGCTGTTCGGCCGGCCGCGGCTGCCGTTCTCCATCTCGATTGACTTTCCGCGGTTCGACGGTCCGGACTACGAGCGGGCACTGGAGATGGCGCGGCGATCCTCGGACTACCGCGAGGCCGGCGCAGGGGCGACGCTGCGGCACCGGGCCCGCTTCTACCCGAACGAGGCGCTGCAGATTCGCGATCTCTTCGACATCGTCGGACGGTTCGACGCGTCGGAAGTGCTGATCGACGATCGTCCGGTGCCATACGCGCGAGAGTTGTGGCTGCCGCTGTTGTGGTTCCTGATCGCCTGAGAGGGTGCTGGTGATCTTCGCATGGCTGAGCAGTCGGAAGTCCAGCGCGACCTGCAGACGCTCGAAGTCGAGCTGAAGCGGCTGGAGTCGGAATACAACATGTTCTTCTCCGGCCGGGCGCCGCGCCCGCCGCTGGAGACGCGCGGGCGGGTCGAGGCGATCGTCAAGCGCTGGGATCGCGGGCACATCGATACCGCCGTCGATCGCTTCCGCTTCCAGACGCTGCAGTCCCGCTTCGCCAAGTTCATCGACCTCTGGGACCGCGGCCAGCGCGCCCGGGAGGAAGGGCGGCCGGGCCCGTTCGTGCAGCCGCCGCCGAGGGAGAAGCCGAAGCCGGCGGCGGCGGTCGAGAACAAGGTGCTGAGCGTGACCGCCTTCAGCGATCCGATGCGCGAGATGGACAAGGTCCACACGCTCTACGACTCGCTGATGGATGCGCGGCGGCAGGCGGGGGAAGAGACCGTGCCGTTCCACAAGTTCGCGGCGCTCGTGAAGGAACAGGTCGCCAAGCTGCGCGAGCGCGGCAGCCCGGAAGTGGCGTTCCGGGTGGCCCTCAAGGACGGCAAGGTGAACTTCACGGTGCGGGCGATGAAGACGGAGTAACGGGAAGCGGGTGGACGGCGTAGAAGGAAGGGCGGGGGGGTGGGGAGCAACGAGCCGGGGCCGGAAGCACGATGCCCCCGGCCCCGTTTCGGGTCGTTAGCTGGGCTTGGTGACGTTACCGGCCTGCGGGCCTTTGGGGCCGTCAACAATCTCGAACTCGACTGCCTGGCCTTCTTCGAGCGTCCTGAATCCGTTGCCCTGGACCGCCGAGAAGTGCACGAACACATCGCTGCCGCCTTCGCGTTCGATGAATCCGTAACCCTTGGCGTTGTTGAACCACTTGACCTTGCCTGTGATGCGCATCGTAC
>JBDTOB010000109.1:0-7534 GCA_039933435.1 Acidobacteriota bacterium
TCACCGCGCAGGTGCCGCCGCGACCGCTACCGAAGCTGGCGATGCTCGACGGCGTCCCGGAGTCCGACCGGACGATGGTGGTCGTCCCGGCGATCGTGGATTCGGTGCCGAGGCTGACGGCACTCTTCGACGACCTCGAGGTCCGCTTTCTCGGCAACCGCGACGCCTGCCTGCATTTCGCCCTGCTCAGCGACTTCACGGATGCGGATGAGGCCGCGCGCGACGGCGAGGCCGACGTCCTCGCCGCCGCGTGTCGCCGCGTCGACGAACTGAACGAGTGCCATGGCGCGGATCGCTTTTATTTCTTTCACCGCGAGCGCCGCTGGAACCCCGGCGAGGGGCGATGGATGGGGTGGGAGAGGAAGCGCGGCAAGCTGGCGGAATTCAACCGGCTGCTGCGCGGCGCCACCGACACCAGCTTCAGCGTGACGCACGGCGACGCCTCCCGGCTGCGCCTGATCCGCTACGTCATCACCCTCGACTCCGATACGCAGCTGCCGATGGACGCGGCCAGAGATCTGGTCGGCACGCTGTCCCACCCGTTGAACCGGCCGCGCTTCGACCCGGCGCGGGCGCGGGTGACCGAAGGCTACGGCGTGCTCCAGCCCCGCGTCGGCGTCAATGTGGTGAGCGCCAACCGGACGGCCTTCGCCAAGGTCTTTTCCGGGCACGTCGGCATCGATCCCTACACCACGGCGGTGTCGGACATCTACCAGGACCTCTTCCACGAGGGCAGCTACGTCGGCAAGGGCATCTACGACGTCGATGCCTTCGAGGCCGCGCTCGCCAATCGCGTTCCCGAGAATGCGCTGCTCAGCCACGACCTGTTCGAGGGCTTCTACGCGCGCGCCGGGCTGGTCACCGACATCCATCTCGTCGACGATTACCCGGGCCAGTACCTCGCCTACGCGGCGCGGCAGCATCGCTGGGTGCGTGGCGACTGGCAGATCATCCGCTGGCTGTGGCGCACCGTGCCGGACGGCCTCCGGCATCCGGTCCGCAATGCGCTGCCGGCGGTGGCGCGATGGAAGATTCTCGACAACCTGCGGCGCAGCCTGCTGGCGCCGGCGCTGATGATCCTGCTGGCGGCGGGCTGGACCATCCTGCCTGGATCCGCGCTGATCTGGACGGTGCTGGCGGTGGCGGTTCTCGCCTTCCCGGCGTACGTCCAGGTGGCGCGGTCGCTCTCGAGCCGCGTGCGCGGCGTACCGCTCAGCCAGCATGTCGCCGCCGAGCGCGACCATCTCGTCACCAGCGCTCGGCAGTCGCTGCTGTCGGCGACGTTCCTCGCGCACCAGAGCTGGCTGATGACCGACGCCATCGTCCGCACGATCTGGCGCCTGCTCATCAGCCGCCGGCGGCGGCTCGAGTGGATGTCGGCAGACCTGGTCGCCCGGCAGGACTTCTCCGCCGCCGAGGTCGCCAGGCGCATGTGGGCCGGCCCCGTCCTCGCCGCAGCGGCCGGCGTGCTGGTCGCGGTGGTGTCGCCGGTCCACCTCTCGCTGGCGCTGCCGCTGATCGCGCTCTGGGCCGGCTCGCCTTGGATCGCCTACGTTACCGGCCGGCCGCTGACCCATGCGCGCGTCTCGATTGACGCGGCCGAGCGCGCCGCGCTCAGGAAGATTGCCCGCCGGACGTGGCGCTTCTTCGAGGATCTCTCGCAGGCCGCCGACCACTGGCTGATTCCCGACAACTACCAGGAGGACCGCGACGACGTCGTCGCGCATCGCACCTCTCCGACCAATGTCGGGCTGCAACTGGTGTCGACACTGGCGGCCTACGACCTCGGCTACGTCAACTTCAGCGGCGCCGTCGGCCGCCTCGAGCCGGCGTTCGCGACCCTTCAGACGCTGCCGCGTTACCGCGGGCACTTCTACAACTGGTACGACACGCTGACGCTCGAACCGCTGATTCCCGCCTACATCTCGACGGTGGACAGCGGCAACCTCGCCGGCTACCTGCTGACGCTGCGAAGCGGGCTGGCGATGGCGATCGAGCACGATCCGATCATCGACGGGCGCGTCCTGTCCGGCGTCGAGGACGTCGTCTCGCTCTGTGAGGAGGCCGCGGCCGCCGGCCTGCTCCCAAGACAGGTCACCGGAAGCCGGGCCCTGAAGAAGGAGATCGCCGAGCTCCGGGTGCATCTGCTGGAACGGCCGCTGACCTGGACGGGCTGGCGCACTCTGCTCGGTCGGCTCGGGGAGCGGCTGTCGGCGCTCGGGGTGTTGCTTCGGGACATCGAGGAGGGCGCCGACCCCGGCAGGGCCGGATCATTCACCGAGGCGCTCAACTGGCTCGACAGCGCCGCGGTGGCAATGGCCGAACGCCTGACAGATCTCGATCGGCTCGGAAGCTGGGCGGATCTGCTGGAGCGGCCCGACGCCCCCGTGATGGCGCCCGCTCCCGGCATCAGCGTCGCCGGGCTGATCAGGTGGACTGACGACGTGCTGTCGCAGGGGACGGCTGACGGCGCCCTGCGCGAGGTCGTCGAGCGGACACGCGTCGAAGCCAACGCCATCGCCGACCGTTCCGCCCGCATCGGCGCCGCCGCCGACAGCTTTCTCGAGCAGACCGAGTTCGGATTCCTCTTCAGTCCGACCCGGCAGCTGTTCTCGATTGGCTTCAGCGTCACCGACGGACGGCTCGACGCGTCGTACTACGACACGCTGGCGTCCGAGGCGCGTCTCGCCAGCTTCGTCGCCATCGCGCTCGGCCAGATCCCGCACGGCCACTGGTTCAAGCTCGGACGCTCGCTGACGCCGA
Organism: Acidobacteriota bacterium; assembly: GCA_039933435.1. Classification (GTDB taxonomy): domain Bacteria; phylum Acidobacteriota; class Vicinamibacteria; order Vicinamibacterales; family 2-12-FULL-66-21; genus JALZOC01. Next base: position 2,764 of record JBDTOB010000109.1, read on the forward strand.
CCGGCACGGCCCGCGCGCTGCTGTCGTGGAGCGCCTCGATGTTCGAGTACTTCATGCCGCTGCTGGTGATGCGCGCCTATCCCGGCACCCTGCTCGACGAAACCTACACGGCGGTGGTCTCGCGGCAGATACAGTACGGCGCGCAGCGCGGCGTGCCCTGGGGCGTCTCCGAGTCGGCGTACAACGCCCAGGACCTCGAGCGGAACTACCAGTACCGGGCCTTCGGCGTGCCCGGCCTGGGCCTGAAGCGGGGCCTCGGCGACGACCTGGTGATCGCCCCCTATGCCTCGATGCTCGCGGCGCCGCTGGTGCCGAAAGAAGTGCTGCGCAATCTCGAGCGGCTGACGCGCGAGGGCATGTCCGGGACCTACGGCTTCTACGAGGCCATCGACTACACGCCGGAGCGCAACCCGCCGGGGCGCCCGCCGGGCACCGTCCTGCCGACCTACATGGCCCACCATCAGGGCATGAGCCTGGTGGCGCTCGACAACGCCCTCCACGACTCCCCGATGCAGCTCCGGTTCCACGCCGATCCGCGCATCCAGGCCGCCGATCTGCTGCTCCAGGAGCGCATCCCGAACATCGTGCCGCTCAAGAATCCCCCCGTGGAGATCGCCGAGCACGTGCCCTCGGCACGGCTGCCGTCGGCGCCGTCAATCCGCCGCTACACCACCCCGCACACGCTCAGCCCCAGGGCGCACCTGCTCTCGAACGGCTCGTACGTGGTGATGCTCACCAACGCCGGCGGCGGCTACAGCCGGCGGCAGCAGGTCGCGCTGACCCGCTGGCGGGAGGATGTCACCGCCGATCCCTGGGGCGCGTTCTGCTACGTCCGTGATCTGGAGAGCGGTGACCTGTGGTCGACGGGGTATCAGCCCACCTGCCGCGAGCCCCTCGAGTACGAAGTCACCTTTGCTCCGGATCGCGCGATGTCGCGCCGCCTCGACGCCGGCATCGAGACGCGCGCCGAGGTCGTGGTCTCGCCGGAAGACGACGCCGAACTCCGCCGCGTCTCGCTCACCAACCACAGCACCAGGACCCGTACCCTCGATCTGACCAGCTACGCCGAGGTCGTCCTGGCCTCGCCCGACGCCGATCTGGCGCACCCGACGTTCAGCAACCTGTTCGTCGAGACGTTCGCCGTTCCCGAGCGCGATGCGCTGGTGGCGGTGCGGCGGCCGCGCTCCGGAACCGATCGTCTCTATCTGGTCCACGTCCTCAGCGGACGCAGCCGTCTCGACGCTCCGACCCAGTACGAAACCGACCGCGCCCGCTTCGTCGGCCGCGGCCGGACGCTTGCCGCCCCCGCCGCACTCGCCGGCCGGGCACCGCTCTCGAACACCACCGGCCCGGTGCTCGACCCCATTGTCAGCCTCCGGCAGAGCGTACGCCTGCCCCCGGGCGCGACCGCGCGCTTTACCTTCACCACCGGTTTCGCGAACAGCCTGGAGGAAGCGCACCGGCTGGTGGAGAAGTATCACGACCGCCGCGCGGTCGCCCGTGGCCTGGCGCTGGCCAGCACCCACAGCCAGATCGAGCTGCGCCATCTGGCGCTGAAGGTGGAAGACACCAATCTCTTCCAGCGCCTTGGCGGACGGCTGCTCTACGGCGACCCCCGGCTGCGCGCCCCGGACGCGATCGAGCAGAACCGGCGCGGTCAGCGGGAGCTGTGGAAGTACGGCATCTCCGGGGATCTGCCGATTCTGCTGCTGCGGCTCTCGGACGGCAGTGGGCTGTCGCTCGCCACGGAGCTGCTCAAGGCCCACGAGTACCTGCGCCGGAAGGGCCTCCCCTTCGACCTGGTGATGCTCAACGAGCATCCTGCGAGCTACCTGCAGGAGCTGCAGCAGGCACTCCAGGAGCTGATCGAGCGCAGCCCGGAAAGCGAGTGGATCGGCAAGCCGGGCGGCATCTTCCTGCTGCGCGGCGACACCATGCCGGGCGAAGACAACCTGCTGCTGCGGGCCGCAGCGCGCGCGAACGTCGACGCGGCCGCCGGAGGGCTGCGCCATCAGCTGACCCGGCCCCAGGTGCCGTCGACGTTTGCGCCCGTCCGACCCGATGCCGCCATCCTGACCGCTCCGCCCGCTGCCGCCGCCGGGGAGCCGCCGTCGCTTGCCGCCGCCAGGAATGCCGAGCTGTTCAACGGCTTCGGCGGCTTCACGGATGAAGGCCGCGAGTACATCATTCCGGTCAACGGCCCCGTCGTTCCGCCCGCGCCCTGGAGCAACGTCGTCGCCCATGCCAGCTTCGGCTTTGCCTGCACCGAGAGCGGACCAGGGTGCACGTGGTCGGGAAACAGCCACGACAACCGGCTGACGCCGTGGCGCAACGATCCGGTCAGCGATCCGCCCGGGGAGGCGCTGTTCATCCGCGACGACGAGACCGGCAGGTTCTGGTCCACCACCCCGCTGCCGGCGGGAGACGGTCAGCCCTATGTGGTGCGCCACGGACAGGGCTACTCGGTCTACGAGCACGTGCACAATCAGCTGGCATCGGAGCTGACCCTGTTTGTGCCGGCAACGGACCGCGTCAAGATCTTCAGGCTCGCCTTGCGCAACGACTCGCCGAAGCGCCGCCGCGTGTCGATCACGCTCTACGTCGACTGGGTGCTCGGTGAAAACCGATCGCGCACCGCCATTCACGTCGTCACCGCCCCGGCGCCGCGCACCGGAGCGATCCTCGCCCGCAATGCCTTCCGGCCGGAATTCCAGGAGCGGGTGGCGTTTCTGGACCTGTCCCCCGGCGGCGCGAGGTCGCTGACCGGCGACCGCACCGAGTTCATCGGCCGGAATGGATCGCTCGGCCACCCCGCCGCGATGGACCGGACCGGACTATCCAACAGCCTCGGCGGCGGCTTCGACCCTTGCGGCGCCATCGAGGTGGCGGCAATCCTCGAGCCGTCGACCGAACAGGTGTTCATCGGCCTGCTCGGGGATGCCGCCAGCCCCGAGGAGGCCGAAGGTCTGGTCGAGCGCTATCGCTCGAAGCCGGCCGTGGACAGCGCCCTCGCGGCGGCACGCGGGTTCTGGGACGATCTGCTGGGCACGCTCACGGTGCGCACGCCGGACCGCTCATTCGACCTCGTGCTCAACCGCTGGCTGCTCTACCAGACGCTGGCGTGCCGCATCTGGGCAAGGACGGCCTTCTACCAGTCGAGCGGCGCCTTCGGCTTCCGCGATCAGCTGCAGGATACGCTGGCGCTGCTCTCCTCCGCGCCCGGGCTGGTCAGGGCGCACCTCCTCTACGCCGCCTCGCGCCAGTTCATCGAAGGAGACGTGCAGCACTGGTGGCACGAGCCCGGCGGCCAGGGCGTCCGCACGCTGTTCTCCGACGACCGGCTGTGGCTGGTCTATGCCGCGCTCGAGTACACCGCGGCCACCGGCGACATGTCCGTGCTCGACGAGGAGGTGCCCTTCCTCACCGCCGCCGCGCTCACACCCGGCGAGCACGAGGCCTACGAGGTACCCTCCGTGTCGCCGGAAACAGCGTCGCTGTGGGACCACTGCGTCCGCGCCGTCACCATCAGCATGGCCACCGGCGTCCACGGCCTGCCGCTCATCGGCAGCGGCGACTGGAACGACGGCATGAACATGGTCGGTCCCGAGGGACGGGGCGAGAGCGTCTGGCTGGCGTGGTTCATGATCGCGATTCTGCGGCCCCTCGCCAGCCTGGCGGCCGCCCGCGGCGAGTCGGACCATGCCAGGGCGTGGGAGGACCATGCCACCGCGCTCGCCGCCGCCGCCGACGCCGCATGGGACGGCGACTGGTACCGGCGCGCCTATTTCGACGATGGCACGCCGCTCGGATCGAAGGAGAACGCCGAGTGCCAGATCGATGCCATCGCCCAGTCCTGGTCGGTGCTGTCTGGCGCCGGCGAGCCGGCGCGCGCCCTGAGGGCCATGGCCTCGGTCGACGAGCAGTTGATCCGTCGTGACGATCGCCTGGCGCTGCTGCTGACGCCGCCGTTCGATCACATGGTCCCCAGCCCCGGCTACATCCAGGGCTACCTGCCTGGCGTCCGGGAAAACGGCGGTCAGTACACCCACGCCGCGCTCTGGAATGTCCTGGCGTTGGCACGGCTCGGCGACGGCGATCGGGCGGCGGAGCTGTTTTCGCTGCTCAACCCGATCAATCACGCGCGCACCGCCGAAGCGGTCGGCCGCTACCGCACCGAGCCCTACGTCGTCGCCGCCGACGTCTATTCGGTGCCGCCGCACACCGGCCGCGGCGGCTGGACGTGGTACACGGGATCGGCGGGCTGGATGTACCGGATTGGGACGGAAGCTATCCTCGGTCTTTCGCTCCGCGGCGGCGCGCTGCACATCGACCCGTGCATTCCTCGTGAATGGCCAGGATTCGAGGCGATCTTCAAGCCTGCGCGCACGTCCTACCGGATCGTCGTGGAGAATCCCGACGGCGTCAGCCGGGGGGTCGTCAGGCTGGAGGTGGACGGCGTCGACCGGACCGGCCAGGACGTCGCCGTCGAGGACGACGGCGGTAGTCACGTGGTGCAGGTGCTGATGGGAGCGCCGGCCCGGACGGTGCAGGGCTCGACTACCGTCGTCCCGTCAGCAACCGACGCCGGCCGCGCTCAGATGTAGGCGATGCAGTCGATCTCGACGAGCGAATTCCCAGGGATGCCTCCCGCGGCGGCGATCGTCGTGCGCACGCCCGGCTCGGCGCCGAAGCGGCCCAGGAAGGCCTCGTTCATCGCCGCGTAGTCCTTGAGGTCGTTGAGGTAGACGTTGACCTTGAGGACCTTCTCCAT
>JBDTOB010000110.1:0-7531 GCA_039933435.1 Acidobacteriota bacterium
TCGAGTCCACCCGCCTCGGGCTCAAGTACGACAAGGTCATCGCCAACATCGAGCGGCTCGTCCGGCTCCGGGCCGAGAGCGGACGGCGGCGTCCGAAGCTGATCCTGTCGTTCGTCCGCCAGAACAACTCCGCCGACGAGCAGGCTTTCATCGAGCACTGGCGCGCGATTGCCGACAAGGTCCACGTCACCGATCTGCACAACTGGGGCGGGACGCTCAACACCGAGTCGGACGTCAATTACCCGTGCTACCGGCCCTGGCTGACCTTCACCGTCCTCTGGGACGGCCGGGTCTCGCTCTGCTGCGCCGATTTCGACGGCAAGACCATCCTCGGCGACCTCACTGCCGCCTCGATCCGCGAGATCTGGAACGCCGAGCCCTACCGCCTGGCGCGCCGGCAGCATCTCGAAAGCGGCGGCCCGGACATCTGCCGGTCCTGCGACCTCCCCCGCAAGGACTCGCCACTCTGGATCACGAAGCTCGCCTAGCCGGGCTCAGCCGGCGGATCGCCGCCGTTCCACCCGCCTCACTGGAGGCGTATACTTTCTGAAAGGTGACTGCGAACTCATGAAGATCTGTTTTCGCCGCATCGCTGCTGCCGCCCTCGCCGCGGGGCTGCTCTCCGTGGTCCCGGCCGCCGCCGGCGAGCTCAAGCTGACGCTCGGGAACGGCCGCGCCACCCTGATTGCGCAGGACGTCCCGCTCCGGCAGATCCTCGCCGAATGGGCGCGGCTGGGCCAGACCCTCATCGTCAATGGCGACAAGATGGCCGGACCGCCGCTGACCCTGCAGCTCATCGACCGGCCCGAGCGCGAAGTGCTCGAGGTCCTCCTCAAGTCCGCCGGGGGCTACATCGCCGCCGAGCGCCAGGTCCTGCTCGCCAACGCCTCGGTCTTCGACCGGGTGATGATCCTGCCGACCAGCCGGGGCCCGGTCGGCGTCGCGGCCGCCACTCCGCCGCCCTTCAATCGCCCGACGATGCCGCCGCAGATGCAGCAGATGCCGCCGCCGGTGGCCGACGACGACGAACCGATGGAGCCGACTCCGCCGGGCGCCCAGCCGATCAACCAGCAGCCGCCCCCGTATCCCGCGATGCCGGTGCCCCAGGGGCAGCCCGCGGCGCAGCCGCCGGTGCTGACCGCGCCGCGTCCCGGCATGCTGCCGGCGCCCCCGGGGGGGCAGCCGCAGCCCTACGGCGTCCAGCCCAACGGCCGGCCGCCGGGTAACGGCTCCGGCGATCCCGATCGCTAGAACGTAACGGCCGGCGTCCGCCGGCCGTTACGGTAGAATCAGCCGGTCATGACCGCCAGCCCACCGGTGGTGCGCACGGGCGAGTACGCCGCCCGCGGCGATTACCATCGCGCGCCCGATCCCGACTGGGACTACTACCCCACCTACCTGGCGAAGCTCGAGGCGGTCCGCCGCTGGCTCGACGCCGCGCCCCCCGGCGAGCGGGTGCTCGACGCCGGCTGCGGCGAGGGCATTCTCGTCGAGGAGTACGCCGGCCGGCTGGCCATCGAGGGCATCGACGCCAACTACTCGTCGGCGCGGGTGCGCAGCGGATCGCTCACCGCGCTGCCCTACGGAGAGGCCACCTTCGATCGCGCCCTCTGTCTCGACGTCCTCGAGCACCTGACCTTCGCGGACCAGCCGCGTGCGCTCGCCGAGCTGTTCCGGGTGCTGCGCCCGGGAGGGCTGCTGCTGGTCTCGATCCCCAACCTGGCGCACCTGCAGTCGCGCGTGCACTTCGCGCTTCAGGGACGGCTGATCCGGACGGCGTCGGAGGACAAGCACCCCGGCGATCGTCCGGCCGGCGACTACATCACGCTCGGGCGCCGCGCCGGGTTCGCGCTGGTCTCGCGCCGCGGCATCTTTCCGACCGTGCCGGTCCTCACCCGCCTGATCCGTCGGCATCCACGCGCGCTGCTGCCGCTGCACCGCCTGCTCACCCGACTCATCCCGGTTCCCGGCTGGTGCTTCCTGAATCTGCTGACCTTCCGGAAGCCCTGAACCGTTGCGCCAGAAGCTCCGCGAGCTCACGACCAACCTGGCGGTCTACGGCGCCGGCGACGTCGCGATTCAAGCCGTCAACTTCCTGCTCCTCCGCTTCTACGTCGAGTACCTGACGCCGGCGGACTACGGCGTCCTGGCGCTGCTCGCCAGCATCGAAGCCCCGGTCAAGCTGTTCTTCCGCTGGGGCGTCGACGGCGCCTTCATGCGCTACTGGTTCGACTGCGAGGACGAAGCGGAGCGGCAGCGCCTCTCGAGCACGCTGTTCTTCTTCCTGCTGGCGGTCAACGGCACGCTGCTGGTGCTCTCGCTCGCCGCCGCGCCGTTCGTCTCCGGCCGGCTGCTGCATGCCGCCGGCTACACGCTGGCGCTGCAGCTGGTGCTGCTCAACACCTTTGCCATCGGCTTCACCTTCATCCCCTTCCACGTCCTTCGCATCCAGAAGCGCGCCCGCGAGTTCTCCGGCCTGACCTTCGCCCGCTCGCTGGCCACCCTCGTCCTCCGCATCGTCCTGGTCATGGGCATGGGGCTGGGCGTGATGGGTGTGGTCGTGGCGGATATCGCGGTCACCGCGGTGCTGATGGTCGTGCTGCTGAAGTGGTTCGCACCGCTCATCCGAGGGACGTTCTCGATGCCGCTGCTGCGCAAATCGCTGGCCTTCGGCTTGCCGCGGGTGCCGCACGGCGTCGCGCTCCAGGTGATGTCGGTCGGCGACCGCTTCGTGCTCGCCCGCTATCTGCCGGTCCGCGATATCGGCTTCTACTCGATGGGAGTGAGCTTCGGGCTGATCCAGAAGATCGCGCTGGGCGCGTTCGAATACGCGTGGGCGCCGTTCTACTACGCCACCGCGCGCGAGCCCGATGCGCCCAGGGTCTTCGGCGCGGTCACGACCTACGGCATCGCAATGCTGGCGCTGATGACCGCCGGGCTCTCCGCGATCGCCTACGACCTGCTGAACATCGTCACCCGCGGGCAGTACGTGGGCGCATCCGGGGTCGTGATCTGGACCGCGGTCGGGGTGTTCTTCTACGGGATCTACCTGCTGACGTCGATTGGCCTCAACATCACCAGCCGGACGCAGTATTACCCGGTGAGCACGGCCATCGGCGCCGCCTTCAACATCGGGTTGTGCTTCGCGCTGATCCCGCGATTCGGCATCATCGGCGCGGCCTGGGCCAATGCCGCCGCCTACGCGCTGCAGGCGGCCGTCGCCTACATACTGTCGCAGCGGTTCTATCCCGTCCGCTACGAAGCCGGGCGGGTGGCGCGGGCCGTGCTCGCGGCGCTCGCCGGCTACGCCGCGGCGTCGGCCGTGCCGGCGATGCCCTCCTGGGCCGGACTGATGCTGCGCGGAGCGACGGTGGTGGTGGTGATGGGCAGCCTGCTGGCGATGACACGATTCTTCAACGCGGAGGAGCTGAGGGCGCTGAACGCCCTGCGGCGGCGCCGCGGCGCGAGCTCGGTGCCGGCGCCGGAAACGACCGAGCTCGCCGGAGAGATCGTGGACGTCGATCTCGAGTCCGGAGAGGCGCCGCGTCCGGGGGCCGGCCGCTGATGGCCCATTCCCAAGCTGCGGCGGCGCACTCCGGGCGGACCTGGCTCGTGCTCGGCGCGATCGCCATCGTCGCCGCGGCCCTGCGCGTGGCGGGTCTTCGCTACGGCCTGCCGGCCGTCTACAACCCCGACGAGGTGGCGATCATGGCGCGGGCGCTCGCCTTCGCCAAGGGCTCGCTCAACCCGCACAACTTTCTCTATCCGACCTTTTACTTCTACGTCCTCTTCGCGTGGGTCGGCGCCTGGCTGGCGTTCCTCTACCTCTCCGGGCGCGTGGGATCGATCGCCGAGCTCCAGCGGCTCTATTTCACCGACCCGTCCGGGCTCTATACCGCCGGCCGCACTCTCGGCGTCGCGGCCGGGACGCTGACGACGCTGCTGGTGTACCGGCTGGGGGAGCGGATCGCGAGCCGGCGCGCCGGCGTGGCGGCCGCGCTCTTCCTGGCCACTGCGCCGCTCGGCGTCCTCGATTCGCACTACGTCAAACACGACGTCTTCGCCACGATGCTCGTCGTCCTCGCCTACCTCGCGATGGTGCGGGTCTGGCCGGCGGCCCGCGACGGCGGACCGCGGACGCGGGATGTCGCCGCGGCCGGCGCCGCCTGCGGCGCGGCCTTCTCGACCCACTACTACTGCGTGTTCCTCGCCCTGCCGCTGGCGTGGTGCATGATCCAGTCGAACCGGGGCCAGTCGTGGGGGCGCACCGTCCGCGATCTCCTGCTCGCCGGCGGATGGGCCGCGGCGATCTTCCTGGCGCTCTCTCCCTTCATCGCCGTCGAGCCCGGCGCGGCGTGGCGCGACATCGTCGCCAACCGCGCCATCGTCGTCGACCGCGCCGTCGCGGCCGGGGCGTTCGCGCCCGCGCTTCGGTACCTCGACATCCTGATCCACGACTCGATGGGTGTACCGGTCGTCGTCCTCGGCGGCATCGGCGTGGTGTGGATGCTGGCCGCCGCACCCGCGCGCGCCATCCTGCTGCTGGCGTTTCCCGTCTCCTTCTTCGCGTTCATCAGCAACACCGTGCCGGCCAGCCGCTACCTCAACCCGGTGCTGCCCTTCCTGGCCGTCTTTGCCGGCTGGACCCTCGCCGAGGCCGCGGCGCGGCGCCGCGTCGTGCCGTGGGTCTTCTGGACCGCGGTGGTAGCCTGCGCGGTGCCGGGAGCCCTGGCGAGCGTGCGAACGGACCGCTTCATCCGGCAGACGGATACGCGGACGCTGGCGCTCGACTACATCGAGCGCACGGTTCCGGCAGGGGCGACGGTGCTGGTGCAGCCGTACTCGACCCCGCTGACGCCGTCGCGGCAGGGCCTGGAGGAGGCGCTGACGCGCCATGTCGGCAGCCCGGAGGCGGCCTCGACCAAGTTCCGGCTGCAGTTGTCGGTGAACCCGTATCCATCCCCGGCCTACCGGGTCATCTATCTCGGCCGAGGCGGCCTCGACGTCGACAAGATCTACGTCGATCCGGCCGAGCTGGGCGGGGCTCGGGGGCTCGCCCCGCTCCGGCGTCTGGGCGTGGCGTTCGTGGTCCTCAAGCGATACAATAGATTGGATCCGGAGATGCGTCCGTTCGTCGACGCCCTCGGCAGGGAGGCGCGTCGGATTGCGGTGTTTTCTCCGTATCGGCCCCGGGTCCCCGAGTCCGAGCGGGCTCGGATCGACCCGTTCCTTCACAACACGGACGCACGGATTGACGACGCGCTCGAGCGTCCCGGTCCGCCGCTGGAGATCTGGCAGCTCGATGACCCTGGCTCGTAACCCCGCGGACGACCTGCACGCGGTGCCGCCGCGCGGCGCGCTGCGCTCGACCGTCGCCAGGCTGCGCGAGTCGCTGGCGACGCGCGCCCGGGCGCTGCCGTTCGCGCGCCACGCCTGGGCCCGCTACCGCCGCCGCCGCTACGAGCAGCGCATCAGCCGCTTCGTCGAGGAGAAGACCGGCCGCGCCGATCGGCTGCCGCTCGGGGCGGTGTACGAGGCGACGATGCGGTGCAACCTGCACTGCGAGTTCTGCTATGTCGGCGACCTGCTGAACATCGAGGGGGAATGGCGCGAGGAGATGACCCTCGAGGCGCTGCGCAAGGCCTTCCCCGACAACCCGGGCTTCCAGGTCAGCCTGACCGGCGGCGAGATCTTCATGCGGAAGGACATCATGTCCGTCCTCGATCTCTTCCGCGACAAGGGCTATGCCTGCGGCTACCTGACCACCAACGGCACGATCATCAGCGACGAGCGCGCCGAAGCGCTGGCGGACCTGGCCGCGGCCGGGTTCCTCAAGCACATCAGCGTCTCGATCGACGGCCCCGGCGAGATTCACGACGTCGCGCGCGGCCTCAAGGGCACCTTCGAGCGCACCTGCGACGGCCTGCGGCGGCTGCAGGCGGCGGCGAAGCGGAAGCACGCGCCGCTGCGCGTCAGCATCAACACCACCGTGGCGCACGAGAGTCTCGACGCGCTCGACCAGATGGTGGACGTCGCGGAGGAGCTCGGCGTCGACGCCATCGGCCTCAATCACCTGATGTTCAGCACCCCCGGGGAAGTCGCCGAGACGGTGCGGCTGATCGGGGCGGCCGATGCGTCGGCGATTGCCACCTTCGTGACCGAGGACCCGGGCCTCGACATCGACATCGTCAGGCGCAAGGTGGCCGCCCTCGAGGAGAAGTGCCGGGAGCGCAACATCCTGTTCGACTTCCGCCCCAAGGTCCATCCCCAGCTGATCGACAACTACTATTCCCCCGGGGCAAAGCTCGAGGGGCGCTGCCTCTATCCGTTCCTGCACGCCCGGGTCTCGTTCTCCGGGAAGATGTATTTCTGCCCGTTCATCCGGGTCGAGGTCGGAGACCTGGCGGAATCGTCGCTCGAGGACATCTGGAACGGCGAGCGCTACGTCGACATGCGGCGGCGGCTGGTGGAGAACGGGATCTTCCCGGTCTGCCGGCGGTGCTGCAAGGTCGAGCTCTCACCCGTCCCGGTGGCGGAACCCTATGGCGCCGGCCTGGCGCGCCCGCCGCGGCGGGCCATTCCCCTGACAGTGGTTCGATGATGTCCATGCTCGGGCGGCAGACGCTGCTCATCAACCCGCCGCTCATCAACGGCGTCGCGTTCACCCGTCAGGGGCGCTGCCAGGAGCGCGAGGACGTGCTCGGCACGACCAAGCCCCCCTATACCCTGGCGCTGGCCGCGGCGCTGCTGCGCGAGGCCGGGTGCGAGGTCCGGCTGATCGACGCCACCGCGGAGCGGATGTCGATCGCGGACGTCATCGCCCGACTCGACACCGAGGGCTTCGCGCCCACCCTGATTGTCTTCCCGACCACCACGCCGACGCTGGACGCGGACGTCGCGGCCATGGCCGGGCTCAAGGCCAGGTACGGCGCGCCGATCTTCTGCTTCGGCCCGCACGCCTCGACCGCGGCGGCGGAGTCGATGGCCCGCGCCCCGCGGGTGGACGGCATGCTGGTCGGCGAGCCCGAAGACGGCATCGTCCAGCTCGCGGCGCTGCCGTCGGCCGATCATCTCGGGGACGTGCCGAGCCTGACCTGGCGCCGCGACGGCGCCGTCGTCCCGCACCGCGCCCACGGCAGCTTTGCCGGGTTCGGGACGATGCCGTACCCGGCCTGGGACCTGGTCGCGCTCGACGGCTATTCGCTGCCGCTCGTCAACAAGCGCTACGTCATCGTCGAGACCAGCCGCGGCTGTCCCTACACCTGCGACTTCTGCGTCGCGCCGATCCACCAGGGGCACAAGTTCCGCGAGCGCAGCGCCACCTCGCTGGTCGACGAAATCGAGCGCAGCCATCGCGAGCTGGGTGTCGAGTTCTTCTATCTCTGGGGGGACACGGTCACCCTCAACGTCAAGTCCTTCAGCGCCTTCTGCGACGAGCTGATCGCCCGCAACCTGCCGATCCAGTGGTTCGGCAATGCCCGCGCCGACAACCTCACCGATCCGGCGTTCGTGCACCGGCTCAAGCGCGCCG
>JBDTOB010000111.1:0-7493 GCA_039933435.1 Acidobacteriota bacterium
GGGTTCCGGGTTCCGGGTTCCGGGTTCCGGGTTCCGGGTTCCGGGTTCGGGGTTCGGGGTTCCGGGTTCAGGTTCCGGGTTCCGGGTTCGGGGTTCGGGGGATCGAGACGCGTTCGAAAAATTTGGTGAAGTGTTCGAGGTGGAGCGCGGCGGCGATCGCGTCGACGCAGATGACGCGTTCGTCGGGTGGCAGGTCGGGCGCGCGGCGCAGGTCGGTCAGCGGCACGCTCGCGTCGCTGGTCCAGGCCACGACCGACAGCCCCTGCCGGGCGCCCCGCATCGAGAGGAAGTGGCCGACGATGCGGAAGGCGAAGTAGTAGGCGATGATATTGGGCCCGGGGACGAGGAAGAGCGCCCCCGAGGCGATGAAGCCGAGCGCGTCGATCACCAGCCAGAAGCGGTGCTTCTCGAAATCGCTCCGCAGCTCCCGCCGCAGCGAGCCGATGGCCGCGGCGCTGTCGAGGTCGTGGGGATGGCACAGGCAGGCGTCGGACTGCCGGCGCAGGTGCCACAGCAGCCGCTGCTCCGCCACGGCCTCGGCCACCCACCGCATCGTCTGGGCGCGCAGCCGGCTGTACCAGCGCTCGTCCGGACGCTCGGCCGCGCCCTGCCGGCGCTCGCGTTCGGCTTCGGCAAGGATCGCGGTGAAGCGGGCCTTCAGTCGTCCCACAAAGCCGTCCGGCGGCGGCGCTTCGTCCGCCGGTTCGTCGGGCACCTCGCAGTACAACTCGTAGCGATCTGGACCGACCGGGACCAGATAGACGTCCATGCCACTCACGAGGTCATTATCCCGCCATCCTGCGGGCCGGGTGAAGCGTCGAACCATACGGCCCGCACGCTCCCCCGGCCTTCAAGACACAGCGGCCGCCGCGCGTCGTCGCGGCCGGCGATCAGACCCGTTGTCCGCTCAAGAGGCGGAAGACCACCACGATCAACGCGATGACGAGCAGGATGTGGATCAGTCCGCCGGCCACGTGCATCGTGAAGCCGAGCAGCCACAGCACCAACAACACGACGACAATTGTCCAAAGCATGTAACAGCCTCCTGCCGCGTAGTGCGGCTGGGCTCATCAGTGCAAGCAGGATGCCACCAACCGCCGCGCTGGCCGCGGTTCAGGGTGCGCGCCGGACCGGGCGTGAAACCCGCGTCTCCTCGAGCGGCAGCGCCGGGCCACCGGCTGCCACCCAGGCGGCGGCGATGAGCGAGGCGACGTCCGTGATGGAATCCGATACCCGCTGCTCGAGAATCGGACCGGCCTTGTCCTGGAACGCCGCGAAATACTGGTCGTCGTAGCTCTCGCGCCCCTGGACGGCGGCCTTGTCGGCCTCGAGAATCGGCTGCACCAGCGGGACGCTGGCGAGCAGGGTGGCGAAGATCAGATCGCGCGGCGAGCTCACCGGGCCGATCGGCCGGGGGGTGATCCGCAGGCCTGGCCGGGCACGCTCGAACAGCTCGGCTTCGAAGCGCGAATGGATGCCGGTCTGCCCGGTGAGCTGGCCGTCGTAGTTGAGCACGGCGTGAAACGGCACGTGGGCGTCGGCGGCGTAGTGCGACAGCACCGATGAGAAGAACCGGATGTTGGCCCGCGAGTAGCCGGCCTTCTGCGTGAACGCCTCGACCAGCTTCTTGTAGATCTCCTCTGTCCGCCACGGCAGCGTGCCGTTCTTCTGCACCATCGGCAGCCCGTAGCGGGCGACCGCTGCGTCGTAGTCGCGCGGCAGCGCGGTAAACGGATGGGCGCCGTAGGCATCGAGGTCGAGGAAATGCCGCGGCGGCTCCTCCAGCCAGCCCGCCGTCCGCCACAGATCGGGATCGACGGCGTGCTCGACGACTTCGACCTGGTACTTTTCGAAGAACGGCCGGATCTCGGGCGGCAGCAGCGGCACCGCCCGCGCCATGATGAATTTATGAGCCTCGAAGCCCCAGGCGGCGGCCGGCCGCGGCACCGCGCCGCAGCCCAGCACCAGCAGGGCGACAACGAAAGACCTGCGCATGCGTCTACTATACCGTCCGCATCAGCCGCCGGAGCGTCCGCAGGTTGCGTGCATCCCAGGGATCGACGTCGCTCCGCCGCCGGCTTTCGGGCGTTTCGAGCTTGGGGGTCTCGAGCAGCATCGGCAGCCCGGCAAAGCGCGGGTCGCGGAGCAGCCGCCGGAACGGCTCGGGACCAAGACAGCCCTTGCCGATGTGTTCGTGCCGATCCACCCGGCTGCCGAACGGCTTCTTCGAGTCGTTCAGATGGAACACCCGCAGCCGTTCGAGACCGACGAGGCGATCGAAGTCGCGGAAGGTGTCGTCGTAGCCTGAGGAAGAGCAGACGTCGTAGCCGGCGGCCAGCAGGTGGCAGGTGTCGAGACAGACGCCGACGCGCGGCGACCCGTCCAGCGCCGCGATGATCGCCGCGAGATGCTCGAAGCGGTGCCCCAGATTCGTGCCCTGCCCGGCGGTGTGCTCCAGCAGCACCATTGTCTTTGCCCGCGGCCGCGCCGCCAGCACCTCCGCCAGCCCCGCGGCAATCAGCCGCAGCCCCGCCGCCTCCGTTCCGGTGGTATAGGCGCCGGGATGCATCACCAGGCCGTCGAGGCCGAGGGCCTCGGCGCGATCGAGCTCCTCGCCGAGCGCCGCGATCGACTGGGCGCGAAGCGCCGGCGAGGCGGCGGCGAGGTTGATCAGGTAGCTGTTGTGCGCGACTACCGGGCCGATGCCGGTCTCGTCGATCCGCCGGCGGAACAGCGCCATCTCCTCCGGCGGCAGCGGCCGCGCCCGCCACTGACCGGCGGACTTGGTAAAAATCTGCAGCGCCTGGCAGCGCGAGGCGTGCGCGCGATCGACGGCACGGGGCAGCCCGCCGGCAATGGACATGTGGGCGCCGAGGCGTGGCATCTCAGGCGGCGTCCGGCAGGCAGGTGCGGCACACGGACGACACGCTCATTCGCCGAACACTTCGGCGTCGAACCGGAAGATGCGGGCGCCGTGCTGCCAGGCGTCGGGCGGCAATCCCGCCTTGACGCAGGTCTGGCGCAGGAACTGCGCGGCCGTCCAGCCCCACTCCGTCGCCACCTGCGGCAGCAGCAGTCCCCGCTGCGCGCCCTGCTCGGCGACCAGGCCATGGCGTCCGATGGTGATGGCGTCCGGCTGCGCGGGATCGATCGGCTCGAGCGGACCGAGCACCGAGACCTCGACGGCCAGCTCCGGGATCTCCGCCGGCGTCACCGCCGGGAAGCGCGGATCCGCGGCGGCCGCGGCGGCCGCGCACCGCGCCACGGCACGACCCAGATCGCGGGTCGGCTGGAGCGTCCCCAGGCACCCGCGCAGCGTGCCGTGCGCCTTGAGCGTGACGAACACGCCCGATGCGGCCGGCAGCTCGATCGGCGCGCGCGGCGGCGCCGCCCCGCCTACTCTCGCCTCGACCGCCCGCCTGGCCAGATCGATCAGCGCCCGCCGCTCGGTCTCATTGAGCATCGCCGAACACTCCAAACGCCGCGGCGAGGTAGCCGACGACGGTGTGGTCGTCGCCGGAGATGTGTCCGGAGTGCGCATAGTGCAGCACCCGCGATGACGTCGCCCCGAGCGCCCGCGCCGCCAGCATCACCGCCACCGCCGCGCCGCCGCCGCAGGCCACGTAGCGCCCCCGCTCGCCGTCCGGATAGCTGTCGAACCGGTCGAGCAGCCCCTCCGCGTCGAAGGCCGTGACGTGGGCCGCGACCTCGGCATCGAGCGCGGCGGCGGTTCCGGCGTCGAAGTAGTGGGACAGATCGGTGCTGCCGACGAGCAGCGCCCGCCGCCCCGCACACGCCGCGATCAGCGCCGCGGCCAGCGACTCGATGGTGGCCCGGCGCTGATGGCCGATGAGGACCGGGACGATGGGCAGCGCCGGGAAGACGCGCTTGAGAAAGGGCAGCTGCATCTCGAGCGAGTGCTCGCGCGCGTGCGCCTCCGGGAGCACCCGGACGACCGGAGAGGCGAGCAGGGCGCGGACCCCCTCGGCATCGACGTCGACCGGTCCGAGCGGGCACTCGAAGGCGCCGCCTGTCCAGACCGCGGCCCCTTCGAAGGCGAGAAAGTGCGAGGGGCCGACCAGTACCGCGACGTCGAACTCGCCGGACGCCGCCGCCTTGTAAGCGTAGGCGCCCACCGGTCCCGAGAACATCAGGCCGGCGTGCGGCGCCAGGAGCGCCCGCACGCCGCCCGGCCCCTCGGGCGCCGCCGCCAGATAGGCATCGACGTCGCGCCGGAGCGCCCCGGCCGTGCCCGGATACCACGTGCCCGCCACTGCCGCCGATCGGATGGCCATGGTTGTGCCCTCAGGAGGATGCCGACGCTCGCGAGCCGCAACTCGTTGGTGATAGCATCCGCCAGATGTCCCACCGATTTACCCGCGAAGACCTCGAACGCGTCGCGCGCCTGGCGCGGCTCGAGCTCGACGCCTCGGAACTGGAGCTCTTCTCGCACCAGGTCGCCGGCATTCTCGCCTACGCGGAACAGATGCAGGGCGTCGACACCACCGGGATCGAGCCCACCGCCCACGCGCCCGGCAGCGCCGGCGCGATGCGCGACGACCGCGTCCTCCCGTCCCTGCCGCGGGAGGCGTCGCTGCCCGCCGCCGCCGACGCCGACGTCGCCGCCGGTCTCTTCAAAGTACCACGGGTGCTCGGCTGATGGCAGCCTTCGACAGCGCCCTCGACATCCGCGACGCCGTGCGCTCCGGCCGGGCGTCCGCGGTGGAGATCTGCACGGCCGCGCTCGACCGCATCGCCGCCGCCGACGGCCCGATCAACGCCTTCCGCGCCCTGGCGCCCGAGCGGGCGCTGGCGCGCGCTGCCGCCCTCGACGAGCGCCGCTCCGGAGATCTGCCGCTGTTGGGGGTGCCGGTCGCGGTCAAGGACAACATCTGTACGCGCGGCATCGCCACCACTGCCGGCTCGCGGATGCTGGACGGCTACCTTCCTCCCTACGACGCCGCCGTCATCGAGCGGCTGGAGGCCGCCGGCGCGGTGATCGTCGGCAAGACCAACTGCGACGAATTCGCGATGGGGTCGTCGACGGAGAATTCGGCCTACGGCCCGACCCGGAACCCCTGGAACCTCGATCGGATTCCGGGCGGGTCGAGCGGCGGATCGGCGGCCGCGGTCGCGGCACGGATGGTGCCGCTGTCGCTCGGCTCGGACACCGGCGGCTCGATCCGGCAGCCGGCCGCGCTCTGCGGCGTGGTCGGCTTCAAGCCGTCCTACGGCCGCGTCTCCCGCTACGGACTGATTGCCTTCGCCTCGTCGCTCGACCAGATTGGACCGTTCGCCACGACGGTGGCGGATGCGGCGCTGGCGATGGACGCCATCGCCGGACACGATCCGCGGGACTCGACCTCGTCGCCCGCGGAGGTGCCGGCGTTCGGCCGTGCCGTGGCCGATTCGGACGGCCGCCTGACGGGGGTGCGGATCGGGGTGCCGCGCCAGCTCTTCGCCGAAGGCGTGGACCCTGAGGTCCTGGCCGCCTTCGATGCCGCGCTCGAGGTGGCGCGCCGGCTCGGCGCGCAGATCGTCGACGTGCCGCTGCCCTACAACGCCCAGGCCATCCCGGTCTACTACATCGTCGCCACCGCGGAGGCGAGCTCGAACCTGGCGCGGTACGACGGCGTGCGCTACGGCTTCCGCGCCGGCGGGGCGCGCAGCCTCGGCGAGATGTACGAGCAGACGCGCGAGCAGGGCTTCGGGCGCGAGGTCAAGCGGCGGATCATTCTGGGCACCTACGTGCTGAGCGCCGGGTATTACGACGCCTACTACCTCAAGGCCCAGCAGGTGCGGACGCTGATCCGCCGCGACTACGACCAGGCGTTCGCCGCGGTCGATCTGATCGCCATGCCGACCAGCCCGACGCCGGCCTTCCCGATCGGGGAGCGGACCGGGGATCCGGTGCAGATGTACCTCGCCGATGTCTTCACCGTCAGCGCCAATCTCGCGGGCCTGCCCGCCGTGACCGTGCCCTGCGGCTTCGCCTCCGGCCGCCTGCCGGTGGGCCTCCAGCTGACCGGCCGTCCGATGGACGATGCCCAGGTGCTGCGGGCGGCCGATGCCTACGGGCGGGCGACAT
Organism: Acidobacteriota bacterium; assembly: GCA_039933435.1. Classification (GTDB taxonomy): domain Bacteria; phylum Acidobacteriota; class Vicinamibacteria; order Vicinamibacterales; family 2-12-FULL-66-21; genus JALZOC01. Next base: position 6,089 of record JBDTOB010000111.1, read on the forward strand.
CCTGGTCCAGCGAATGTCCGGCGCCGACGCCCGCCTCGCCGTCGCGCTGACGCGCGTCCCGGATCTGCCGCGCTGGATCGATACGCGGGGAATGCTGCTCTCCGGGCGGGCGGTGGTGTTCGGGGAGGCCGCCGGTGGGCCGGGCTTCGTTGCCGCCGTGCCCGACGCGGCCCTCGCCTCGGTCGTCGGACGGCGGCGGCGTCAGCACGTCAGCGGACCAGCGCCGGACGCTCGGTGGCGCGGACGATCAGCCAGACGAGCGCGCCGAGGAGCAGGAGCGGCAGCAGCGGGACGAGGACCGCGGCGGTGGCCGCCAGGATGCCGCCGAGCAGCAGCACCGCCAGGATCGGACCGAGGATCACCAGGGCCAGACCGCCGACGAGCGCTTTGAGCAGGAGCAGCGGCAAGAGGAGGATCCGCAAGATCACGCGCAGCGGCAGCAGCACCGTCCAGAGCAGGACCTTGAGGACGACGAGCGCGAGCCCGGCGGCGAGAGAGACCGCCGCCACCAGGAACCCCAGCGCCATCAGTTCGATCATCGTTCGCTCCCGGCGCCCGCCAAGGGGCGCCTAAGCGGACTTACGGGCCTGGGTTTCGAGAAGTTCCGGGGTGTGCAGCTGATCGACCGGCCCGAAGGGCGCGTCGGGCGGAAGGTAGCGCTGGGGCGTGCCCAGCAGCTCGTCGAGGCCGCGCACCACCTTCGAGTGGCGCCCGCTCGGCCGCAGCTTCGGCAGGTTGAACAGCAGGCAGAAGCCGATGAACAGCGCCAGCAGCGCCGCCGTGCTGATGGTCAGCGCTTCGACGGTGCGCAGCGCGCCCATCCTATTCCTTGGTGCCGCTGCGCGTGACCCCTTCGTAGTTGGTGGGCAGCGTGTAGTGGATCACGCCGGTCCGGACCTCTTCCATCGCGACGCGTTCGAGCTTGTGGTGCCCGGTCGTGACGGTGCCGCGCTCGAGGCGCGGCAGCGCGCCGCGGCGGAGCTGCTTGGCGCGCTGGGCGGCAACGTCGACAAAAAGGAAACGGCTGGTAATCGGCTCGGCCCGCGTGGTGTCGAGGTCGGCAACCGGCTCGTCGTGCGTGTCGTGAATGGCCATGACCCCCTAGATTACCCCAGATGGGCCAGCCACGCCCCATGCATTCGCACCTGAACGCCGGGCGGACAAAAAAATACCCGGAATGGCCGTTCAGCCATTCCGGGAGCCGTCGTCGCGGACGGGGGCTTATTCGCCGATGACAATCTGCTTCGGCTTGGCCTCTTCCCGCTGCGGGAGGCGAACCGTGAGCACGCCGTCCTTGTAGGCGGCGCTGATGTGGCCGGTATCGACGGTCGCCGGCAGCGTGAACGACCGGCTGAAGGTGCCGGAGAACCGCTCGAGCCGCTGGTAGCGATCGCGCGCCACCTCG
>JBDTOB010000112.1:0-7493 GCA_039933435.1 Acidobacteriota bacterium
CGCTGGCGTGTTTGTCCAGTAGTGATCGCAGGCGGACGGACGCATCTGTCATGACCGACGCCGCCCGGTTCGAGGCGTTCGTGCGTGAGTTCCAGGACATGGTGTTCTCTACCGCCGTACGGCTGCTCGGGCGCGAGGGGGAGGCCGAAGACGTCGCGCAGACCGTGTTCCTGCGCGCCTTCGAGCGATTCGGCGATCTCGACGCCAACCCGGCGGCGCCCGGATGGCTCAAGACGGTGACGACCAACCTCTGCCTCAATCACCTGACCCGCTACCGGGCCCGCTGGCAGTTCTTCAGCGAGCTCGATCGGGAAGGGGATCGGCCGACGCTGGCCACCCGGCTGGCGCTGATGGCGGCGGCGCCGGACGACCTCGAGCGATCCGAACGCCACGAACTGGTGGAGCGGGCGCTGCGCGCGCTCCCCGACCATCAGCGGGTGCCGCTGGTGCTGTTTCACTTCGACGACATGCCGTACCAGGCCATCGCCGACGCCATGGGCATCTCGCTGGCGAAAGTGAAATCGGACATCCATCGCGGCCGCGAGGCCCTGCGAGAGAAGCTGTCGGGCACCTATGGATCCCGCTGACCTGGAGCAACGGCTCGATCGGGAACTGAAGCAGCTGCCGCGGCTGCGGGCGCCGCAGACGCTGCTGCCGCGCATCCTGGCCGCCACGGTCGACGGCCCGCGTGCCACCGGCTGGCTCACCTGGCCGCTGCTCTGGCAGGCCGGCTCGGCGGCCCTGCTGATCGCCCTCGCCGCCGGCCTCTGGCTGCTGGCCGCCGCGCCGCCGCGGCCCGTCGCCGACGTCGCCCGGACGGCGGGAGAAGCGGCGACCGTGATGCGCGCCTTCTGGGAAGTGCTGCTGCAGCCGGTCGCCACCTACGTGCTCGCGCTCGGCATGGGCCTGACGCTGGCCTGCGCGCTGGCCTGGGCCGCATTCGAGCTCGCCCTGGGAGGGGCTTCACAGAGATGACCATCACCCGCTGGCACACCGCGCTCAGCTGCGCGCTGCTCCTCACCGCCGCAGCCGCGGTCTCCGCGCAGACCACCGGACGTCCGCCGCGCTCCGAGCGGCAGACGCCGCAGGCAGAAGCGCCCGCGACCGCCGACCCTGTCGGACAGCCCGAGGAGTCCCGCCAGGACAGGTTCGACCGCCCGATCGTCCGCATCGGACAGGGCTACACTCTCGCGGCCGCCGACGTTGTCCAAAAAGTGGTGAACATCATCGGCGATGTCCGCGTCGACGGCCGTGTCGAGTCGGACGTCGTCGTCGTCATGGGCTCGGCGCATTTCGGGGCCGGCGCCGTCGTCGGCGGCTCGGTCGTCGTCGTCGGCGGCAGCGCCACCGTCGACCCGGGGGCGTCCGTGCGCGGGGACCTGGTGGTGATTGGCGGCACCCTGGAGTCGCCTGAGGGGTTCTCTCCCGAAGGGGAACAGGTCGTCATCGGCAGTACCTGGATCGGCCACGCGCTGCAGAACGTCTCGCCGTGGATCACCCGGGGGCTGCTGTGGGGACGGCTGATCGTGCCCGACCTGCCCTGGATCTGGACGCTCGTCGGGATCTTCTTTCTCGTCTATCTCGCATTGAACGCGGTGTTCGATCGTCCGGTCGGCGCCGCCGCCGACGCGCTGGCGGCCCGGCCCTTCAGCGCGTTTTTCTCGGGCCTGCTGGTGCTGATCCTGGCGGTGCCTGTCCTGGCCGTCCTGGCCATCTCCGTGATCGGCCTGGCGATTGTCCCCTTCCTGCTCTGCGCCGTCGTCGTCGCCGCGCTCGTCGGCAAGGCCGCGGTGGCGCGGGCCATTGGCCGGACCATCGTCCGGCCGGAGCCGCCGGAGGGACGATTCCAGGCGCTGGCGGCGTTCGTGATTGGCTTTGCGCTGCTGATCGGCGCGTATATGGTGCCGGTGCTCGGCTTCATCACCTGGGCGCTGACCAGCGTGCTCGGCCTCGGCGCCGCCGCCATCATGTTCCGGACGGCGTGGCGCAACGAGCGGCCCGTCCGCGTCAAGCCGTCTGCGGCCGCCGCGGCTCCCCTGCCCGTCTCCGACAACGCGATCGACAATCTCGCGACCAACGCCGGCCCGCACGGGGACGACCCGGCGGCATTCGCGGCCGCGCCGCCGCTGCCGCTGCCGGACGACGTGCCACCCAGGATGGGTTACACCTCAGGGCTGGCGCGGTTCCCACGCGCCGGGTTCCTCGATCGCCTCGCCGCCTTCGCGCTCGACTGCCTGCTGGTCGCCATCGCCAACTCGCTGCTCGGCATGGACCGGCACGACGGCTTCTTCTTTCTGCTGCTGCTCGCCTATCACATCGGCTTCTGGACCTGGAGGGGGACGACGCTCGGAGGCATCATCTGCAGCCTGCGGGTGATACGGACCCACGGCGCCGAGCTGCGGCCGGCCGATGCCGTGGTGCGCGGGCTGGCGAGCGTGCTCTCGCTCGCCGCTCTCGGGATCGGGTGCCTGTGGATGCTGCAGGATCCCGAGGGCCAGACGTGGCACGACAAGATCGCGGGCACGCTGGTCGTCAAGGTCCCGAGGGATCTGGTGCTGCCGTAGCCCGGGGGGTCAGGGCTGGCGGTCGAAGACGGCGTGCGACTCGCCCGGGGCCATCATCATGCTCTCCACGCGCATGGTGAGGACCAGATGGCCGGCCGGGTCGAGGCCCCAGGAGCGGATGATTTTACGGCGAGAGGACGCGAACTCCTGCCGGAGGGACGCCTTCTCCCATTTCGTCTTGACCTTGATCTTCGCCCCGTCGACGTTCATCTCGATGTTCTTGCCGTCGATGGCGAACGTGCCCTGGCCGCTGGGATCCTGGAAGTGCACCGACGCCGGCGAGGCCTCGATCGTCACGACCGTCGGGACCTGCTGAAACGCCTGAAGGACGTGCTGCGCGGCGAGCTCCTCGGGCGGAACATCGAAGCCGTCCCCACCGCTCTCGCGGCCGCCGCCACGGCCGCCGCCCCCGCCGCGCTGCACAGGCGCGGCGATCGCGAACGACGGTCCGCCGCCCCGCATGCCGCCGCCGCGCCGGCCCGGCGCCGCGCTCGCCGGGCTGAGCTCGACATTCAGCTTCCAGGTGCCGGAAATCTTCGCCGCCAGCTCCGCCGGCGTGCCGTCCTGCGCCAGTGGCCCCGCGGCCAGCACCACCATCATCACGGCCCACGCCTGGATCGTCGTTCGCATCGTCGAATCGCTGCTTTCTGCTCCGCCTCTCGGGCAAAGCCGTGTCATCGCGCCTGAACAATATCCCCCATCCCGCGGGAGATTCGTGACAGGGGATTTGTGAAAGAAGTGTGACGGTGCAAAGATCGCTGGTGACCGTGATCATTGCCAACCTGCCCTCGCCGACCGTGGCGGTGCGCACCGCCGCGGCGGCGGCGCTGCTGCTCCTGCTGTCAACGCCCACCCGCGCCCAGGACCCGCTTGCGGATGCCGCTAGCCCCCGGACCAGTGAAGACGCCCTGGTGGAGGCCGTCCACGCACGGGACCGCAACCGCCTCGAGCAGCTGCTCGCGTCGGACTACGTCCTGCGCGGAAAGCCCGACATCAGCCGCAAGACCTGGATCGACAACGCGCTGACGCTGTGCTGGGGCAATCGCTCCGACATCGACGCCTTCCGGGTACGCGAGCAGGGAGACCTTGCCGTCACCTCCTTCGAGCTGACGTTCTACGTGGACCCGGTCAGCTGCCGTCCCGCCGTCCTCCGCAGCCTGATCACCGATGTCTGGATCCGCCGCGGCGCCGCGTGGCAGCTGGCGATGCGCCAGAGCGGTCCGGCTTCGAGTGGGGCCGGCGATCTCGCCTCGCAGTTCGGCGCGGTGCCGCAGCCGCCGCCGCTCTGGGACGTGAGCAGCGATCTCTCCCTGACCGCGACCGGCGGCAACACCTCCACGCGCACCCTCGGCCTCGGCAGCGTGGTGACGCACCAGACACCGGCCGCCACCACACGCGTCTCGATTGCCTTCCTGACGAGCGACGCCGACGCGGTCACCCGGGCCCGCTCGCTCTCGATGGATGCCCGCCACGGGATTCGGATCAGCGAGCGCTTCGACGTCTTCGGGCGGGGCTCCTTCGCGCGCGACCGCTTCGCCGGCATCGACGGCCGGGTCACGGCTGAGGCCGGCACCGCCTACACGCCGGCGCTGCCCGCGCGCCACACGCTCATCACCGAGGGCAGCCTCGGCTACACACTGGAACAGCGGGTCGATGCCACCGAGCTCCGCTTCGCGACCGCCACCGGCGCCGTCCGGCATGGCTGGACGATCGTGCCCGGCACGCAGCTGAGCGACGACGTCAACTTCATTGCCGACCTGCAGTCGGCCGCCAACTGGCGGGGGACAGGACGGCTCGCGATCGCGGTGTCGCTGACTCAGTCATTGGCGCTCAAGGCCTCGCAGGGGCTCGAATATCGCAACCAGCCGGTGGCCGGCTTCCGCCGCCTGGATCTGCGGACGGTCGCGGCGCTGGTGTTCTCCTTCAAGCGCCCCGGGCGCATCGCGCCCTGACGGGCCGCCCCGACGTCTGTGTGCCTTCCCGCAGGTACGCCTGAGCTTGGCGCGGGTGGCGGCCTTTTTGCTGACGAGGTGACAGAGCTTGGCAACCGCCGCTGACCGCTCCCGGTCGCGGTGCGGATTTTGCCGAAGTCGACAGCCACTGAGCGTCACCGCTGAGTCGGCAAAATGAGGGAGTGCTTATGAAAGTCGCGAATCAGACGATGGTTGGATTACTCGTGATCGGACTGGCGGCCGGGGCGTCGGCCTGCGCCAACACCATGCACGGCGCCGCCAAGGACACCTCGAAAATGGGGGAAAAGATCAGCGAAGGCGCCAAGACGGTCGACGTCAAGACGGCGCTGATCAACGACAAGAGCGTCGATACCAGCACCATCAACGTGGACACGTTCGGCGACACCAAGACCGTTGTCCTGCGCGGCTCGGTGCCGACCGCGGCGATGAAGGCCAAGGCCGAAGACATCGCGCATCGCGAGGCGCCCGGCTACACCGTCAAGAACGAGCTCGCCGTCGTCGCAAAATAACGCTCATCCGGACTTGTTCTGCCAGGGTCGCTCCGCTGCTCTTTATGAGCAGCGGAGCGGCTGTCTTGACTGACTGCATCCGATGCAGGCCTCCAGCCCATGGGTTTCCGCGCGCTACAGAGTAGAGCTCATGGATTTCGCCGCCTACCTCCGGCGTCAGCGCGTGCCGAGCGTCTTCACCAGCTTGTTGTACATGCCTGCCACCAGCAGCGTCGTCGGCCACATGCCCACAAAGCGGCTGGCCCGCGACCGACCCGAGGCCTCGAGGCCGAGTGAGAGGCCCATCGCCCCGAGCGCCGCGAACAGGAACCAGTGGGACGGCAGCTTGGCAGTCTGCTGCTCAATCACTCGCGCAATCTCTCCCTCGGCGTGCTCGGGGCGGATGACGGCGGCGTTCGGCTCACCGAGGGGCGCGTCGGCGTAAGGATTTACGTCCGTTCTGCTCATGATGGGGGGCAAGCAAGACCGGCACCAAGCTTGCCTGCCAGACAGGGGTGGATCAGGATCTTCAGCACGCCGCACGGGGGTCGGGCCCCCTCCTCCAGCGCGATTACTGGGCCGCGCTCGAGGGCTCTCCCTTGACCCCGTCGCAGCTGATGACGCACGTCCGTGCACGCTTTTGCGAGCTGCCTCCCGAGGCGCTGGTCCGGTTTTCGGCTCCTGACGGCATCGAAGTGGATGCCGAGCTCGACATCGAGATCACCGCCGCGCAGGACTGTCGCGTTCGCGTCATCCATGCCGACGCTCAGAGCTTTACGCTGGGAACGCTCGACGGGCATCCCGAGGCCGGCCGCATCACGTTCGGCGCGTATCGCCACGCTTCGGGCGCTGTCGTGTTCCACATCCGCAGCCGGGCGCGTTCGGCGACCGCCGCGCATCTGCTGGGTTTCCTGACGCTCGGCGAAGCGATGCAGACCAACACCTGGACGGACTTCATCAACAGGACGGCCGCCACGGCGGGAGCCCGCATCTCCGGGGCAATCCGTGCCGAGACCGAGGAGGCCGACGAAACGCCAGAAGACACGGCGTGCGATTGTCCGACGTTTCGCGCGACGGACAACTGATGGCCGAATGGCGCCTGTTGCGGGGATGGTCGAGCGCGGAGCTGAAGGAAAGGCTGATGCGGCTGCCGGACACGCCGCTCAATTTCGACGGCGTCGAAGCCGACATGACCGTGGACAACGGCTGGCACCACTACTATTCGGAAGCGGTGATCGCCCGCGAACCGGAGCTCGAGGCGCGCTTCGACCGCGCCCGCGCCGCCCTGACCAACTACGCATTTTCGAAGCCGTCGATCGTCACCGCCCATTTCGATCCCGACGTGCCCCTGCTGGCGCGCCGGCTGCTGCTCGAGGTCAACATTCTCGGCGTCCACTATCTCTGTCCCGCGCTGGTGAACAAGGTTCGCGACGAACCGGACGCCTTCGGTTTCCGCTACGACACGCTCGAGGGACACATCGAGCGCGGCGTCGAGTGGTTCGTGATCACCCGCAGCGCAGGCGAGATCCGCTTCCGCATCGAGGCGCGATGGCGGCGCGCGCCGCTGCCCAACTGGTGGAGCCGCGTCGGCTTCGTGCTGCTTTCGGGCGTTTATCAGCGCCACTGGCACCGCGAGGCGCATCGCCGTCTCTCCCGGCTCGCGTGCTACGGCTCGATCCGGCGGCCCACGAAGGATGCGGCAGGGCTGGCCCACCAGGGAGTCGACGTCAAATTCACCTACTTCCACAAAGGGAAAGTCATATGAACAGCGCCTCTTTCAGGCGGACGCTGGCGCTCGGCGCCATGACCGGGATGCGCAGCATGTCGGGGCCGGCGACGCTGGCGCTCGAGCACGGCGGCATCCTCAGGTCGGTGGTGCCGCTGCTGGCCGCCGCCGAGATGATTGGCGACAAGACCTCGGTCGTCGGCGATCGCATCGATCCTGCGCCGCTCGCCGGGCGGGCGATCATGGGCGCCATCGTTGGCGGCTTGGTCGCCCGGGATCACCGCCAGAACATGGCCACCGGCAGCCTCGTCGGCGCCGCCACGGCGGTGATCGCGGCGCACCTCGCCTTTTACATCCGCAAGCGGCTGCCGCTGCCCACCGCGCTGGCGGGCATCTTCGAAGACGCCGTCGTCCTTGGGCTGGCCTCGGCACAGGCGTCGCGCTGAGCCTCGCTCGCCAGAGACGGTGAGAGATGGATACGATCTACGAGCGGCCCCGCGACTACGATCTGGAGCACGAAGGCGACGAGGAAGACGTGCGCTTCTACCTCGAGCTGGTGAGGCGGCTGCGCCCGAAGCGCGTGCTCGAACTCGCGGCCGGGAGCGGCCGTGTCACGGTCCCGCTGGCCGGCCTCGCCGCAGACGTGGGCTGCGACATCGTCGGGCTCGAGCTGGCGGCGCCAATGCTGGAGGAAGCCGAGCGCAAGAAGCGCGAGCTGCCGGAGCCGCAGCGCCAGCGGCTG
>JBDTOB010000113.1:0-7463 GCA_039933435.1 Acidobacteriota bacterium
GCGGCCGGCATCACCAGCGTGATCGAGCGGGGCGCCACGCTCGAAGGCTACAAGGCCTATCGCGGGCTCTACGACGCGAAGCGGCTGCGCGTGCGCTCGACGGTGACGCTGCGGATTCCACATCCGGAGGACCCGGCGGCGGTCGAGCGGTTCATCGACGAGCTGCCGTTCAAGCCCGGTGACGGCGACGCCTGGCTCAAGGCCGGGCCGCTCAAGATCGTGGCGGACGGCGGCATCCTGATCGGGACGTCGTTCATGCGCGAGCCCTTCGGTCCGGGGGCGCGGCAGCTCTACGCGCTCGACGACCCGGCGGACCGCGGCTTCCTGACCCTGACCCCGGCCCAGATTCGCCAGGTCTTTGCCATCGGCCATCGCCGCGGCTTCCAGATGGTCGCGCACGTCACCGGCGACGCCGGGGTCGATGTCGTGCTCAATGCCATCGAGGCCGCGCAGACGGAGATGCCGAAGCCGGATCGCCGCCACACCCTGATTCATGCCTACTTCGTCCATCCCGAGACCGCGGCGCGCGCGGCGCGGCTCGGCGTGCTCGTCGATACCCAGCCGGCGTGGCATTACCGCGACGCCGACGCCCTCTCGAACGGCCTGGGCGCGGATCGCCTGGCGCATTTCATCGGGCTGCGCAGCTGGCGGAACGCCGGCGTCGACGTCGCCATCAACACCGACCACATGCTCGGCCTCGACCGCAACGACGCGCTCAACCCGTTCAATCCGTTCCTGACGATGTATTCCGCCACCACCCGCAAGACCGACTCGGGCCGGGTCGTGGGCGCGGACGAGGCGGTGTCGCGGGAGGAGGCGCTGCGAATGATGACCAGCACCGCGGCGCGTTTCAGCTTCGACGAGAAGGCGCGGGGATCGATCGAGGTGGGGAAGCTCGGCGACTTCATCGTTCTCGACGACCACTTCCTGACGGTGCCGGCCGAGCGGCTGCTGACACTGCAGCCGGATCTCACAGTGATTGACGGGCGCGTGGTCTTCGATCGCGCCGCCCCCGCTCCGGGGCGGTGACGGTCCGGGTCACTTGATCGTGGCGGCAGTCTCGAAGCGCTTGAAGTCTCCGTAGGTGGCGGTCCCGGTGATGTCGATCTGCCGCCGCTGCCAGGCGCCTTCGTGCCGCTCGGTCATGCGCGCCGGGAGCCAGACTCCGAGCTTCGGATCGTTGGCGTAGGTCACCTCCATCGTCGACACGCTGCTGCTCCCGAGGTAGCCGCGGATGACCAGCCGGGTGCGGACCACCGCACCGCTGTCGGCGGCGACCCAGACGGTTCCGTGGGTGGGCACGTCCGCACCGTCCGTGGTGCGCACCATGGTCGGGCTGGCCTTCTCCTCGAAGTCGATCTCCCAGGTTTCGACACCGCCGACGGTTTTCCTCCCCTGGCGCGAAAAGGCGAAGCGTTGCTGGTTGATCGGCAGGAAGAAGAACAGCGGCGCAGTCGGTTCGTTGAAATTGCGCCGCACCAGGCCGATATTGAACCGGGCGCTCTCGGCGGCGATCCGGCGGGCTTCGGACAGGTCGGGGGCATCGCCTCGAAACAACGCCTCGAGTCGGTCCTGCCGATCCCGAACCGGCTTGCCGTCGACGGCGGTGACATCCCGGAACCCCATCCAGCCGGTCGCGTCCGCGGTTTTGACGACGGCGATTTCAGCGACCAGCGTCCGCGCCGAGGGCTCGCCGACCGGCGCATCGCGGGAGCGCTGCTGGTAGTGCTCGACGCCGACAATAAGCGAGGCCCGATCGCCGAACTGGGAGACATATCGGCCGAGCCTCTGAAGAACCGATGGGAGCTCGGAATCCCGCACGGGTGGTGCGGGCGCCGGAGCCGGGGCCGAAGCGGCGACCGGGGCCGGGGCATGACCGGTCTCGCCGGGAACGATCTCTATCGAGCGGCTGACGCGCGCGAAGCCGGTGCCGTCGCGGGCGAAGAGCGCACTGGCGACATAGGGTCCGGCCGGCAGGCCGGCCGGGCTGATGCGGCTCTCGGCCAGCACGACTCGCGTGTCCCGCTCGCTGGTGTGCAGCGCCAGCGGCAACCGGGCGGCCGGCGATGTCGCCCCCGCGGGTATCAGCTCCAGCACCCCGGTCACGCCGGCGAGGGATTCGCCGGAGCTCAGTTCGACGAGCGCCGCACCTTCGTGATCGGGAACGAGGCGGGAGCGCGGTGTCAGGACCCCGTCGGTGTAGGTGCCGACGAGGAGATCGCTGAGCAGCACACCGGCCGAGGTGCGCAGCCCGGCTCTCAGCGGCATGTCGAGCGTGCCAACCCTGCCGGTCTCGTCCACCATGCCCGCCCGGAGACGATATTCGCCAGGCGCGATCTCGACAGTGGTGGCGGCCGAATCCTGTGCGCCGGTGTCCATCGTCACTCGCTGCCCGGCAATCTGTTTCCCGCCCTGCGAGATGGTGAAGGCCAGCTGCCGCGGTGCGGACCGGAATTCACCGGGGAGCTCGGCCGCAACGGTCAGGCGAACGGTGCCGGGGTCGCGTCCGTGCCTGACGTAGGTGGCGACCTGCAGCGGCAAGTCCTGGACGTCGACAGGCTCGCCGAGGGCCCGCTCCAGCGGGTCGCCGCCGGAGTCGGGATTGTTCGGGAGGGCGAGGGCCGCTGGCGCACGCACGTGTGCGCCGGGACGGTTCACCGTGACCTCGACCCGATGCGACTTGCCGTCGGCGTCAGCAGGACGCGATTCGATGCCCAGCTGATAGAACGAGCGGACGTCCGTCAGGACGGCGTCGAAGACGCCGGCGGCGCGGCCGCTGGCGGTGTAGAAGGCGCCCCCCGTGCTCGAGGCGATGTTGGCGAGACCGGTCAGGTACTCGCGTCCGTTCGTCGTGCCCGCGTTGTCGCGCTGCGAGGCGTCGAACGACGGCTGGTCGAGATGGACGACGAACAGCGCGACATGGGCGCGGGCCGCCCGGCGGGCGAGATCCTCGTAGAACGGCTGCAGCGTCGCGTCGAACGGCAGGCCCCCGGACATCAGGATGATCTGCTTTGGCGCGTGCAGTGGCGCAAGGCTGTCGAAGAGCGTGCCCATCCGCGTCGCGACCGTTTGCACGCGGAACCGACCGACCGTGCGCATCTCGCGCGCCTGACGGTCGAGACCAGGGGCACACGTCATCGACGCCGCCTGGCACTCCCGCTCCTGCACACGGTCGATCGTCTGCCGGTCGGCGCGCTCGTAGGCGAGGACCTCCTCCCAGGACAGCCTGTAGCGCCAGTCTTGAATCGGTGCCGTCCCGGTCATCCGCGCCACGGCGTCGGCCGCGGCACCGTGATCGCGCGTCAGCTCGAGGCCTCCCGTGGGGATCCCCACCACGCCGGCGGCGTCGGCGGGAGAAAGCGCCCGGAACAAGCGTCCCGCTGTCTCGAAGGCGGCTTTCTCCGCCCCGGAGGCCAGCGACTCGCGGTCGATGGCGACGACCACCAGCCGGCCGGGAGTCAGATCGAGCGACCGGGTGAAGCCCGCGACAGCGGCCGGGGGGGCAGCGGGGGCGCCTCCAAAGAGCCGGGCGGTGGCGACGGCGCGCGCCTCGCCGTCGATCCGAACGGTGAAGTCGGCCGCCGTGAGGTCGGCGATCGGCCGGCCGCCAGCATCGCGAACGGAGGCGTCGATCGTCAGCAGCGCGACCCCGCTCCTGAACGTCCCGCGCGGCTGCTGGCGGGCCGCCTCGGCCGCCGCGCCCGTCACATGCAGGCCTCCGTCGTCCAGCATGCCGAGGGCGATGAGACCGACAAGGATCAGATACCAGCCTCTCATCCTGCCCACGCGAATCAGGCTATGGTGGACGGAAGAGAGTGTCAACACGGTACGCCCTACGGTAGTGGGTCAGTTTGACTTAGGGCGTCCTTGCAGCACGCGGCGGACGCCCCTGAAGAGATGTGCGCCACCAAAATGCCAGTGCCACGCGGCTGACAACACGAGGATTGCTGCGATCGTCCCAAGCCCGATGACGTAACTCTCCATCTTTATTCCTCCGAGAGCTTGACGATTTCCTCCACGCTCCAGATGTGATTCGCTACGCCAGCTTCCATCGCTGGCGTCACGCGCAATGCCTGATGCACGCGCCCGAAGTTGTAATACATGAAGTATAGGGCGATGGCCGCCGCGTGGTTCTCCACTTTCTTGCTGAACGCGTTCGTCAGGCGCGTGAACCGGCGCATGGACATCCGCATCGTGACGCTCTGGCGCTTCACGTAGGACGTGGAGATGTGCTTGGGGTCCGGCGTGCCGGTGACGTTCTCGACCTTACAGCCGAGGCACACGGGGGGGCTGTACGGCTTGTCAGGATTCGCGTCGTTCCCATAAATCTTCTGGAGCACGGCGTAGTCGATGTCCATACCGAACGCCGCTTCAACCGCTTCCAGGTGGGGTTTGTGCCCGTCTGTCGTGAGCTGCACGCGGCCCCGGAGACGGCCAGCCACGTCCTGCATGAACTCGTACGCCGAGCGCGCATCGTGCCAGCCGAAATTCCAGGACGCAATCAGCTTTGTGTCCGCATCGATGGCCGTCCACGTCCACACGGAGCCGAGGCCCGCTTCCTTTTTCTCGGTGGGCAGGTTCTTGTCTTTGCCGCCAACGAAAGACCAAATCTCGTCGCACTGAAGCCGCTTGCAGGACAGGTTGCGGAGCGTTTCGTCCTGAAACTTCGTGCAGGCTGCGCCGAGTTTCACCAGCAGCTTCGCGACGGTGTTTTTGCTGACGCCAGTCATGCGGACCGTCGAGCGGATGGAGCACCCTTCGACGAGTGCCGAAATCACCGCAACCCGCTTGGCAGCGCTCAGCTTGTTCATAGTGACCGTGATGCTTATACGCTAATGCACTCTCAACTCCAATAAAGTTGAGGTAGAGTCAGGCGGGCCGTTTACCAAGCGACCACCAGCCGCAGTATAACAAAAAACTTATACCACTCGGTCGCCTGATATACGAATTTTCTGATACGCTCATGCCATGGACCTTTAAGAACCTCGTTGACCGGAATGGTGCAAACACCATCCGTCCATGGCTGGACGGCTTGCCGCTCAAGGCGCGCCTGAAGGTTGATCAGATTCTTCGCAACTTGAGGGTGGCGGACCGACTGATGCCGCCCCACGTCAAGAAAATTAAGGGTCACCGAGATGTCCTTGAGATAGTCGTCAAACACAACAAGGTGCAATACCGCCCGTTGGGAGGTTATGGCCCTATGGAGGGCGACTTTACGATCGTGTTAGGCGCGATTGAACACAACAACAACATCAGGCCGCCAGATGCGTTTGCGACGGCATCAAGGCATGTCGCTACTGTGAAGACTGGGGTGAGCCGTGTTTGCAACCACGAGTATGAAAAGCCGGATCCTGGAGCTACTTAACGGGCTGCGTGACAAGGCGTACAGGACGCTGTTTGTCGAAACGCAGATCGAAACCATCATCCCGTTCCAAATCAGGGCAATGCGCGCCAAACGGAATTGGACGCAAAAGGACCTTGCCAGAGAATCGGGCATGGCGCAGGGGCGGATCTCGCTTTTGGAAAACGCTAACTATGAGGGCGCAGTCAACGTGAAGACCCTAGTAAAACTGGCCGCCGCCTTCGACGTTGGGCTGATCGTCCGATTCGCGCCATTTAGCGAGCTGGCCGAGTGGTCCACAAAACTCTCGCGTGAGCATCACGAAGTTTCAGAATTTAGCCGCGAAATAGATTTCGCAGAGGCTCCTGATTCAATCGTGGCTGGAAACGTGTTCAGCGTGCAGGCCGATTTCACAGACGGATCAGATGGACGCCTAATGATTGTCACGAACGATGAACGCCTTGCCGCCTGAGAAAGAGCCTGAGCGCGTCGAGCCGAGGTTTGCGTTCGATGCGTTGTTCGTAGACCGCGTACTGTTTGAGCACCTTCCGTTACAGCCCGCTGGTGAAGGCGAGACGCGTCCTGCCAAGGTAAACGTCGCCGTTCACATCGGAGGTAGAGCGGTAATCAGTCAAGATGTCCAGCGGGCCGAAATCAGCCTAGAGGCATTAGTGACTCCAGATCCAAGATGGCAACCCTATAGGATCGAAGTCAAAGTAACGGGGCGATTCTCACGCGTAGCGGGGACACCCGAAGAGTTTGCCCAATTCTGCAAGCTTGGCGTGCCTCCGATTCTGTTTCCGTATGTTCGCGAAACCGTGCATCGTCTGACACACGACGGAAGGTATGGCACCGTACGCCTAGACCCTCTCAATATTCAGGCAATGGTGGCTGACTGGAAGCCGCTAGAGGCTACTTCTCCCAGCGGCTGATCGCGGCCTTTTTGGCTATTGCCTTTCTTCTGGCTGGGCTCAGTGCTTCGGCTCTGGCCTTGCCACCCTTCGCGCCTCCGAGCCTCCCTAGGGCCACAGCAGCCGGGTTCTTGCCGGCGTCCTTGTCGGGCAGCGCCGAGCCGTCCAGTTTCTCACCGATGGCCTGTTCGACCACGCTCCGCGCTCTCGTGGCGAAGTCGTGGTCCTTGGCGGTGCTTGGGCGCTTGGCAGGTGGCTTCGGTTTGGCTGTGCTTGAGCGTTTAGGCATACGCCGATTGTCGCACACGCAAACGCGCTTTGCGTTTCAGCCAATTTCAAACTGACCCACTACCCGACACCATCAGGGATTGGCGCCACCATCCATCTCCGGCCATAATCAGGCATCGAAAGAAGGGTGTCGATGACGATGTGTCGTGGAGTGCTGGCGGCCCTGCTGGTCGCGGGCACGTTCGTGTCGATTGACGGGCGGACCGATCAGGCGCCCCTTCAGGAGCAGGATTTCCTGACCCACGTGCGCCGCCTCACGGTCGAGGGCCGGCGCGCCGGGGAGGGCTACTGGTCGCCAGATGGCCGGCAGCTGGTCTTCCAGAGCGAGCGCGAGCCGGGCAATCCGTTCTATCAGATCTACACGATGGATCTGACCAGCGGCGAGACCACGCGCATCTCCACTGGGACCGGCAAGACCACCTGCGCGTTCTTCCGCCCCGGTACCGACCAGATTGAGTTCGCTTCGACCCACGCCGACCCGGCCTCGAAGGCCCACCAGGACGAAGAGCTGGCGATTCGCGCCTCCGGCAAGGAGCGCCGCTACTCGTGGGACTACGACCCCGCGATGGATATCTACAGCTACGACGTCAAGACCCGCGCCATGACCCGGTTGACTACCGCGCCGGGCTACGACGCCGAGGGCAGCTATTCACCCGACGGCCAGTGGATCGTCTTCTCCTCGATGCGCGGCGCCTACGACCATTCCCTGACCGCAGCGGAACAGAAAGCGCTCGACGAGAACCCGAGCAGCTTCGCCGAGATCTACATCATGCGCGCCGACGGCTCCGGCCAGACGCGGCTGACCACCGCGCCCGGCTACGACGGCGGGCCGTTCTTCACTCCCGACGGCAAGCGGATCGTCTGGCGCCGCTTCGACGAGCAGGGACTGATCGCCGACGTCTGGACGATGAACCCAGACGGCA
>JBDTOB010000114.1:0-7433 GCA_039933435.1 Acidobacteriota bacterium
TCGCCGCCGAAGCGGGCGTGCAGATCGCGCGAGTCGCCGCTGCGCTCGAGCGCCAGGTAGTCCTCGGAGCGGATCTGGTCCGACAGAATCCGCGCCACGCGCTCGATGATCTTGTCCCCCACGGCATGCCCGAGGGTGTCGTTGTAGGACTTGAAGCTGTTGATGTCGACGACCCCGACGCCGCACCAGCGGACGCGCTGCTCGACTGCCAGGAACGACTCGACCCGCTCCATGAACCAGTCGAAGTTGAGCAGCTTGGTCTTGGGGTCGCGGTGCGATTTTTCGGTCAGGCCGGCGACCACTTCCTCGAAGTAGCGGGCGATATTGCTGACGGTGACGTCCTTTTCGGTCAGCTGCCGCTGCAGCCGGGCCATCTTCTCCGCGAACCCCTCGGCCATCGCCCGGATGGCGTCCTGCTTGGACTCCTCGACCAGCTGCCGCTGGCTGGCGACCACGCTTTCGACCGCCTTGAAGAGCCGGGCCTCCTGGTCGTCGCTCAGCTGTATGCGATCGCGAACCCAGTCGCGCAGGTCCGCGGTGGTCAGCAGCGGGCTGGCCGGGTGCTCCCCATCCTGTGGGCCGTCGGCGGGGAAGAGCGAAGGCATGGCCATGGACGTCAGGTCTTCATCAAGGTGTGTGCCGTCGAGGCTGACGACAAGCGACAACCGCGCCAACTCAGCCCAGTCGCGAGAACAGGCGCAAAAACACGAAACTTGGGTTTCCGTGCCCCGTTCCCGACATTCCACGCGTCTCGAATTACGACGGTTCCACGCAGGGTTTTTGGAAAAGCTCTACAGCTTTTTGGAAATCGGGCTGCCGCCAGAGCCGACCCTGGCCTGGCGCTCTCTGATCACGATCACGGTGACGTCATCACGTTTCCGGCAGAAGTCCCGATAGAGGACCCCGGCGACGATCGACGGATGCCGGGTGCGAAGCCCGGGATAGGCGCCAAGATCCCAGTGGCTCGCCAGGCCGTCCGAATACATGACCACCAGGGCGTTCTGCGGCACCGGATACTGATACTCCTGCAGCCGCGGCACGGTGTGACCGGCGGTTCCGTTCTGTGAAATGAGGCTCTGACGCGTGCCGGCGGCGTGGAGGACGACGGCGCTGATGTTGCCGACGCCGGCGTACTGCGCCACTCCGCGTGCGTGATCGATGGCGAGCATCGCCACCGCCGCACCCCGCGTCGCCCGAATCGCCTGGTGGATGTCGCCGATCACCGAAGCCGGCGGCTGCTCGTGCGCGCGGCGAAACGCGGCCACCGCGTCGCGCGACGCTTCGTGCGCGGCCATGCCGTGGCCCAGTCCGTCGGCCAGCAGCACCGCGGTCCGGCCCTCGCGCATCCGCCAATCCCAGTCGTCGCCGCAGACGTCTTCGCCCTGCTTGGACACCTGTACGGCGCCAATCTCGTACCGGCCCCGTCCCTCCGCTGCCGCCGCGGTCCGCCAGACACGGGCAACCGACACCGTGCCTGCCGGCTGCGCATAGATCTGGAAGAAGTCGGATTGGCGCTCGACGGCCCCCAATCCGTGGCCGAGGCTGCCGCTGGTCGAGTGGCCGTCGGTTCGCGACAGGGCCACGTCCGGCATCCCGGGACCATGGTCGACGGCGAGCACTTCGATGCCCTCCGGATCGGCCGCGGCCAGTTCGTCCCGGATCCCGCGCAGAATCAGTTCCCCCGCGGCGGCGTGCTTGACCAGGTTGGTGGCGAGCTCGGCGACGACCAGCTCCAGGCGTCCGGCGCGCTCCTCGGAGAAGCCCAGCCGCCCGGCGAGCGCCACGGCGGCGCGTCGCGGTGCGGCCACCTGGCTGGTCTCGCTCAGGGGATAGGACGCGGTGAGGTTCAGCGCCACCTGAGGATCGTCACCCGGGTGCCCTCGCCGACCCGCGAGTCGATGGCGAACTCGTTGGAGAGGCGTCGGGCCCCTGACAGGCCCAGCCCGAGGCCGTCACCGGTGGTGTAGCCGTCCTTCATGGCCAGCTCGACGTCCGCGATACCGGGGCCCTGGTCCTCGAACACCAGCCGCAACCCGCGGCGCGTCCCCTCCTCGAGCGCCTCGATCCGCGCCTGCCCGCCGCGGCCGTAGGTCAGGGCATTGCGCGCCAGCTCGCTGGCCGCGGTGACGATCTTGGTCTGATCGACGATGTTGAAGCCGAGCTCCACGGCGCGCTGCCGCACCAGCTGGCGGACGCCGACGATGTCCTCGGAGGAGCGGATCGGCCGCTCTTCGCTACTGCGGACCGGCATCCCCGCGCCCTCTCGCCTCGACGCTGCTGCGGAGCAGCGCCATGCCCCGCTCGACGTCGAGCGCCGTGCGCACGCCGGGCAGCGACAGCCCGAGCTCGACCAGCGTGATCGCCACCGCCGGCCGCATGCCGACCACCACGGTTTCGGCATCGAGCACGCGCGACATCGCGGCGATGTCCCCGAGCATCCGGCCGATGAAGGAGTCCACGACCTCGAGCGCCGAGATGTCGATCAGCACGCCCTGGGCATGGGCGGAGACGATGCGCGCGGTCAGGTCGTCCTGGAGCGCCATCGCCACCCGGTCGTGCATGTCCACCTGGATGGTGACGAGCAGACACCTGCCCATCTTGAGGATCGGGATGCGTTCCACGTCAGTACTCGTCCCGCTCGGGCGCCTGGCGCTCCGCGCCGTCCTCGGCGTCGCGCCGCTGCTGCGGCCGGGCGGCGACGACGGCGAGCCCGAGGCGCTTGAGTGCCACCGCGAATGCGTCCGCCAGCGTCGCCTTGGTGACGACGGCGCCGAGATCGACGCCGAGGTGGACGATGGTCTGGGCGATCTGCGGGCGAATCCCGCTGATGATGCAGTCGGCCCCCATCAGCCGCGCCGCGGCCACGGTTTTCAGCAGGTGCTGCGCCGTCAGGGTGTCGACGGTCGGCACGCCGGTGATGTCGATGATGGCGATGGCGGCGCCGCTGTCGACGATGCGCTGGAGGAGGCTCTCCATCACCACCTGGGTGCGGGCGCTGTCGAGCATGCCGATGAGCGGCAGCGCCAGGACCCCGTCCCAGAGCGTCACCACCGGCGTCGACAGCTCCATCAGCTCCTGCTGCTGCCGGGCGATGACCTGCTCGCGCCCGCGCTGGAAGAGCTCCATGGTGTAGAGCCCGAGGCGATCGAGCAGGCCGTTGACCTCGAGGGTGGTGTCGGTCAGCTTCGCACCCGACAGCCCGCCGGCGAGGCGCCCGAACACCGGCTGCTTGAGGGAGAAAATGAACGACGCGGTTTCGGCAGGGGAGAAGCCCTGCTGGGCACGCGTCGTGGAGAGATCCGCGAGCATGTCGCGGACGCCGTGCCATGCCGGTCCCTGGATGTCGGCGTCGCCGTCGGCGACCGCGTCGCGCAGCAGCGCCAGGAATCGTCCGGACTGGTCGGCGATCTCGTGGCGCGTGATGCGGTCGGCCCGGAAGGCCGGCGAGCCCGCCTGGGCATCGACCCACTGCTGCAGCAGCGCCGCCTGGTCGCGCTGGAGAATCTGGTTGAGCGACGTGCCGCCGTCTGAAGCCATGGCTGTGTGAGCTCCTTGGGGGAAACGCAGGTGCCGTCGTGGCGCGGTCCGGCTGCGCCGCCGGCGGCTGGGATTATATCGCGCGGCCGATCGCCGCCCGCAGCGCGCCAGGCAGGGCGTCGCGCGACCAGGTCACCTTCGCGACCAGGCTCGCGCCCTGCTTCCGGAACGCCCGCTCCTCCGCCGGCTCGAGCGCGCTGCCGCTGGCGATGACCACCGGCAGGTCCCGGGTCAGCGGATCCTGCCGCAGCGCCGCGAACACTTCGTCCCCCATCATCCCCGGCATGACGAGATCGAGGACGATGAGGTCGGGCTGCTCGGACGCCGCGGCGGCCAGTCCGGCGCGGCCGTCGATCGCCTCCGAGACCTCGAACTCGGCCCCGGGCAGGTATTCCCGGAACATGTACCGCGCCACCGGGTCGTCGTCGATGATCAGAACCCGGACCGGCGCGTGGCCGGGCGCTGTCGAATGCCCCGGAGCCGCCATCGTCTCCAGGGTCACGGGAACGAACGCTGGTGGTGCGCCGGCGGGGGGCGTCTCCGGGGAATGGTAGGTGACGGGGAGCACCACCGAGAACACCGAGCCGACACCCGGCTCGCTGGTGGCCGTCAAGGACCCGCCAAGCAGCTGGGCGAGGCGGCGCGACAGCGGCAGGCCCAGCCCGGTCCCGCGCGCCCGCGCCTGGAGCCGGTGTTCGATCTGTCGGAACTCCTCGAACGCCGCCGGTATGTCCGCTGCAGAGATGCCGATGCCGGTATCCGCCACCCGCAGCGTCATCAGGCCGCTGGGAACATCCACTGCGGCCGACACCCGCACCTCGCCCCGCTCGGTGAACTTGAGGCCGTTCGAGATCAGGTTGCGCAGGATCTGCGCCACCTTGGCTTCGTCCGTCCACATCGGCGGCAGATCCGGGACATCCTCGAAGACCAGCGCCACCGACTGGGTCACGAGCAGCGGCCGGAGCATGCCGCGCAGCGCGCTGAAGAGCTCCTGCACCTCGAATCGCGCCGGGCGGACGACGGTCTTGCCGGCCTCGACCTTGGCCAGGTCGAGCAGATCGTTGACCAGCGTCCAGAGCTGATCGGCGGCCTGGCGGATGAAGCCGATCTCCGGCTCCGGCACGTGACCCTGCCGCACGCGATCGTCCCGCAGCAGATTGGAGAGCCCGATGATGGCGTTCACCGGGGTGCGGAACTCGTGGGTCATGTTGGAAAGAAAGCGGGACTTCATCGCGTCGGCGCGGCGGAGCGTGTCGGCCTGGGCGTCGAGCTCGGCGTAGAGCGCGACGACGCCGCGATTGGTGTCCTCGAGCTCGCGGTTCAGATGCGCCAGCTCCGCCTGGCGGCGGTGGAGCTCGTCGAGCGTGCGCATCAGCTCGTGATTCTGCCGTTGCACGTCGCCGACGAGGCCGCCGTCGAGCCCGGCCCCGGCGGCGTCCGCCAGGGTCCGCACCCTCGCCGGGGTCACGGGCAGCGCGTTGGGGGGCAGGATCTTCGCGAACACCACGACCGTGCCGCCGGGCGTGGACTCGATCGAGAAGCGATCCATCAGCCGCTTCGTACCGGTCAGGCCCAGCCCCATCCCGCTGCGCGACGGCACCCGTCCGTTGAGCACGTCGTCGAGATTGGCGATGCCGGGCCCCTGGTCCTCGACCCGCACCTGGAAGGCCGGTGGAGCGCTCTCGACGCTGAACTGCACCTCGCCGCCGGTGGCGTAGCGAAGCGCGTTGCGCACGATTTCGGAGACCGCGGTGGCGATTCGCGTCTGGTCTCCCGGATCGAACCCCAGCGCCTCGGCGAGACGGGTCGCCGCCCGCCGGGCGGCAACGACATCTTCCTCGCGCCGGAGCGGCAGGGAGAACAGCGGGTACATCAGGGATCGGATGGAGGGCAGCGTCAGGCCACTGTACTTCCCGGAGACAGCGGTGTCCAGCGCGCCGACGGCGCTCGCGAACTGCCGGCGGAGGGCGGCTGTCTGCACGCGGTACTCCGTGACCCCGCCACGCTCAGGTGGGGCCACACATGCCACGAGGCCCTGGCGGACCGAATCTGGCGCTGGACATCACGAACTTCTGACGCGGGCCCTGGCGGCGGCGAGGACCTGCGCCGCGGCCTCCGCCCGTGCCTCCGCACGCGTCTTCACCCGTCCCGCGTCGGCGGCCGCGGCTTCCGCCTCTTCGGCCTCGCGCGTCGCCTCCGCGAGCGCTTCGCGTGCCTGCGCCAGACGCCGCTCGGCGCGTTCGGCCTCGCGGACGGACCGGGCCGCCTCGAACTCCTCGCGCCGCGCGACGTGTTCCGCCTCGCGTACGGCGCGCGCGGCCGTGGCGGCGGCCTCCCGGGCCGCGGCCCGGGCTTGTGCTTCCCGTGCGCGGGCGCCGGCATCGGCGGGCCGGATCTTCGCCGGCGGTGTCGTGGCGCCCGCTCCCGGGTGATCCGGCCGCTTCGACGCTGGCGCCGGGCGCGCGGCGACGTCCGGTGGTCGCGCGGCGCCTCTCTTGCCGCCGACGGACAGTCCCGCGAGCATCTCGAATCCGCCCGGCTGAAGCGTCGCCGACAGCCGCCCCGGCAGCTCCTCCCCGGGCAGCGCCCGCAGCGTCGTCGCGATCGCCTGCCGCGTCGCGTCGGTGGCCTTTTGCCCAGCGGCCGACAGCAGTGACAGGGCGGCCTTCGTTGCCGCCTCGACCGCCGCGTCGTGCGTTTTTCCCGCGGCGCGGAGATCGCCGCTGCGGCCGGACAGCACCGCTTTGTGCGACTGCCGCAGCTCCTTCGCGGCGGTGATCAGCGGCTGGTAGAGGTCGCGCTGCTGCCAGTAGACCTGGTTCACCGCCCAAGCGGCGAGGGGTGGTTTGGCCAGCTGCCGGATCGCCGCGGCCCCCGGGCCGGCGCTCTTAGCGACCGCGTTGCGCGCCGCGGTGAACTCCTCGGGGGGAAGTTGGTAGAGACGGTCGATTTCGGCGTCGAGCCGGCGTGGCGCCATGCGCCTCATTATCGAACGGATTGGTTCACGGTGAGGAGAGGTCGGCCGGGAAGGGACGGGAGGCAGGCCGCGCTCTGACCAGAGCCGCGCGGGGAACCGACAGCTGTCGTTCCCCGCGCGGACAGGCGTCGTCTTAGCGTTTGGTGTCGGTGATCGGCGTGATGGTGAGCTTGCGGTAGGTCACCTTCTCGTGGTCTCCCTGAACCATGATCGGCCCCGGCTCGGTCTCGTTGGCGTCGAGGGCGCCGCCGGTGACCGCTTCGAAGGTGGCGTTGTCCTGCACCTTCTTGCCGTTGAGGACGACGGAGACGCGGTTGCCGACCACGGTGGCGTCCATGGTCTGCCATTCGCCGACCGGCTTGCTGGCGTTGACCAGCGGCGCGTGCCAGGCGTAGACGGACATGTGGCTGTGCTCGTCGGGCGGCTTGCCATAGTCGTCCAGCACCTGCAGCTCGTAGCGGCCGCGCATGTAGAGGCCGCTGTTGCTGTTGGTCTCGAGCCTGTATTCCGCGTGGATCTTGTAGTCCTGGAACTTCTGCTTCGAGATCAGGTTGTTGCCGTGGGGAGTGTTGGTCATGGCGCCGTCGACGACGCTCCAGCCCATCGGCTTGCTTTTGTCCTGCACGTCCCAGTTGTCCATCGACGTGCCGTTGAACAGTTCGACCGGGGTGCCGAGCTTGTGGGTGGCGTTGGCGTCGGCCGGGCCCCATTTCGGCGGCCGGGCGCCGGTGAAGGCGACGGTCTTGTCGCCGGTCTTCACCGTGCCGGTCATCTTCGCGCCCTGGACCACGGCGCGGAACTCCGGCGCCGTGCCGCGCGCCGGCGCGGCGGTCTGCCACACCAGCTCGTTGTTTTCCATCTTGATGGTCGGCAGCGCCACCGGGCTGCCGCCGCGGTTGAGGAACCGTCCGGAGAGCGT
>JBDTOB010000115.1:0-7424 GCA_039933435.1 Acidobacteriota bacterium
GTCTCGCGCGGATGGCGCTCGCGGGCTATTCACTGGGCGGCAACCTGGCGCTCAAGCTCGCCGGCGATTACGGCGCGGACGCGCCAGCGGCCCTCCGCGCGGTAGGCGCGGTCTCGCCGATCCTCGAGGTCTCGGCGTGCGTGCACGCGCTCGAGCGGCCGGCGAACAGCGCCTATCAGTGGAATTTCGTCCGCGGCCTCCGCGACCGCATGCGCCGCAAGGACCGCCATCACCCGGGGGCGTTCCCGGTCGGGCGGCTCGACAGCGTCCGCAGCGTCCGCCAGTTCGACGACCTGTTCACCGCGCCGCACTTCGGCTTCGCCGATGCGGAGGATTACTACCACCGGGTCAGCGCGCTCCGGGTTGTCGATCGCATCGCCGTCCCCACCCTGGTGATCTCGGCGGCCGACGATCCGTTCGTGCCGGCCTCGCTGTTCGACGACCCGGGGCTGCGGCGCAACCCGGCCGTCACCACCATCGTCACCCGCTACGGCGGCCACTGCGGCTTCGTCAGCGCGCCGGGGCGCGGACAGGACGACGGCTACTGGGCCGAATCGACCATCGTCGCCTTCGCCCGGCAGCATATGTGAGCACCCGCCGCGGGGGCGCGCTATGATGCAGCCGTCAGATGACCCCCCTGCAACTCCGGAACCTGCGCATCGGACTGGTGCTCTCGGGGGGAGGCGCGAAAGGGGCCTACCAGATCGGCTGCTGGAGAAGCCTTCGCGAGGCCGGGCTGGATCGCTTCGAGGCCATCGCCGGTAGCTCAGTGGGCGCCATCAATGCCGTGCTGGTCTCGACCGGGCGGCTGGACACGGCCGAGGCCGCCTGGCGCGGCCTGCGGATGCGGGATGTGATCGGGTTCAGCCCGCGGTCGGTGCTGCGGCTGCCGGCCTGGATGCTCGCCGGCCTGGGGTCTGAATTCTCCCCGTTCAAGCTGACCCGCCTCAGCGACCGCATCAGCGACGGCCGCACCGGCTGGCTCCATCCGGCCGTCTGCCTCGCGCTCGCCGCGCTGCTCTGGGGGCTGGCCGGCGCGCTCGTCTCCCCCTGGCGCACGCTGCTCCCGGCCGTACCGCTGCTGCTCGGCACGCTGGCGCTGGCGCACCGGCTGACGCGGCCGGTGTTCCTGCGGCCGGTCTTCACCACCAGCGCGCCGCTCGCCCGCACGTTCGACGGCATTCTGACGGATGCGGACCTCGCCCGGATGCGCGAGACCGGCCCCGTCTACGGGGTGCTGTCACAGTTCTGCCCCGGCGCACCGGGCGCGCACCGGTGGGGCGGCTGGGTGCCCGGCTACGTGCGGCTGGATCGACTGGCGGACGCCGGCGCGCTTTGCCGCACGCTCAGAGCGGGATGCGCGGTACCCGGCTTCCTCGAGGGAGAGAGCGCGCCGGGGGCCGCGGCGCTCGACGGCGCCTGGACCGACAACGTGCCGATCGCGCCGCTGCTCTTCGCGGACCACGACCTCGACGTCATCATCGTCATCTACCTGAAGAAAGTGGTGCGGCACGGCGCGCGGCCCAACTCGCTCTGGGCGCTGTTCCGCCTGCTCGCCCGCGACGCCGTCCGGGGACGCCAGGAGCAGGAGTCGCTGCTGTCCTGGGCCTCGACGCGCTGGACGGCGTCCGGCGGCGCCCCGCTGCCGCCCGCGGCGTCGTCTTTCGGCCCTCCGCAGCCGCCGGGCCCGGCCGGATCGCGCGGCGCCCCGCTGATCCTCGCCGTCGCCCCGTCGCGGCGGATCGGCAACTTCTTCACCGGCACGCTGTGGTTCTCGAAGGCCAAGAGCGCGTCGCTGATTTCGCTCGGAGAGCACGACATGCGAACGACCCTCGAACGGCTGTCCTGCCTGCCCGCGGCGGCTACTCCGCCGCGTAGACACCCCGGTACGCCGGCGGCAGCGCCGCCGCCAGTCCCCGCATTACTTCGTCGGAATACGCTTCGAGCGATCTGGCGGTCACGGCACCGATCGGCGGCGGCACCCGCGAGCCAACCCTGACGCGGATCGGCACGCGGCGGCCGCGCCGCCAGCACCGCCAGGCATGCTCCTGACCTGACAGCGCCAGCGGCACCACCGACGCGCCCGCCTCCGCCGCCATCCTGGCGACGCCCGGGAGGCCGCGGATCAGCCCGCCGGTCCGGCTCAGGCGGCCCTCCGGCGCCACCCCCACCGCAGCGCCCGCCCGGAGCGCCTCGACCGCCATCTCGACCGCGCCGCGATCCCCGGCGCCGCGCTCCACGAAAATGGCGCCGACGATGCGCAGCAGCCAGCCGACGACCGGGCGCCGCCTGAATTCGGCGGCGACGACGAAGAGCGTGCGCCGCGGCAGCAGCGCGAAGACCCACAACGCGTCGAGGATGTGGAGGTGATTGACGGCGATGATCACCGGCCCGTTCGCCGGCAGGCGCTCGAGCCCCTCGGCATCCAGCCGCGTCAGCACCACGGCAACCAGCCGGGCGGCGGCGCGCAGACGGCGCTCCGCGAAAGTCCAGGTGATGGCCGGCGCCACCGCACGCGCACTGCGGGGAGCCGCGGCGCGCGGCAAGGCATCGGCAGGCGCGGACGAGCCGGAGGCCAGCCATCGCCCGAGCCCGTCGACGGTGATATCGCCGCTCAGCAAGGTTTCGGGCAGCGCCCGCCCGAGGTAATCCTCGAGGTCCGCTGTCAGCGTCGCGGCGGTCAGGGAATCGACGCCGAGCCGCGCCACCGGGGTGTCGCGCGCCACCGCCGAGGGCTCCAGCTGGAGCTCGTGCGCCAGCCGCACGGCGATCCAGTCGGCAATCTCCGGAGCGGTGCTCATCTCAGCGCCGCGGCGCCAGCCACCAGCGCGTCGCGGGCGGCGGTGCGGCCGGCATCCGCGATGGCGTCGAGGCTCCCCCACTCGAACATCCCGAAGCGCTCCAGCGAGGGGTGCAGGAAGAGATCGGCGTCACGCGCCACGCTGGCGTTGTGGCGGGCACTGCCGAGCATTGCCGACCGCATCAGGATCGCGCCGATGCCGGGAAGGCCGGTGTCCTGGCGTCCCCACAGCAGCCGCCAGCCCGAGGCGGCCGGGGCATAGGGCGCCTTGATGACCAGGTCGCGCTCGGGAGAGACGTCGACGGCGGCCACCCGGCCGCAGATCGTGCGCATGATGTCGGCCGGCACGTTGTTCATGATGCCGCCGTCCACCAGCATGCTGCCGGCGTCGTGCACCGGGATGGCGAGACCGGGGAGCGACATGCTCGCCCGCGCCGCCCGCCCGAGCGCACCCCTCACGTGCACGTGCATCTCGGCCCGGGTGATGTCGGACGAGACGCAGAAAAACGTCGTCCGCAAGTCCTCGATGCGCAGCTCGCCGAACATCGCGTCCATCATGCGATCCAGCCGCCGGCCGGCGAGCAGCGCCACCACCGGAAGTGTTTTGTCCTTGAGCGGATTGCGCCGGATCCAGTGCTGCCGGTTGAGCGCCCGCATCGCCGCGGGATCGGCGCCGGCGGCGTACTGCGCCGCGATCACCGCCCCCATGCTGGTGCCGCCGACGGCGTCGATGGCAATGCCGGCGTCGCCGAGCGCCTCGATCACGCCGATATGGGCGAACCCGCGGGCGCCGCCGCCGCCGAGCGCCAGGCCGACGCCGCGGCCGGTCAGCATTCGCGCCAGCCGCGCCAGGTCCGCCTCGCTGCCGCTGCGGACATGATGGTGGGCGCGCGCCCCGGTCACGCCCAGCCAGCCGGCGGTGTAGCGCGGCGGGTGGTGGGGGGGCGGATGCAGCAGCAGCAGCTCGCGCGCCGCCGGCGCCGCGGCCGCGCGGCCGACGATCACCGCCGCCTCCGCCCGCGGCTCACGATCGCCCGGGGCCACGAACAGCAGGCAGTCCGCCTGGCGCGCGGCGCGATCGGTCCAGCCCGGGTCCGACGCATCGCCCGCATAGAGGACGTAGTGGAAGTCGCGCTCGAGGGCGTCGAGCCAGGCGAAGACGCGGTCGTCTCCGGCATCGGCGCCGAGCGCCGCCTCGACCCTGGCTCGCGTCACCAGGGTCGCGGCCCCGGCCGGCGCCAGCGTTCGCACCAGCCCGGCGGCCACCGCGTCGACGTCGATCCGCGGATCGAGCGGCACCATCGCGATCGTCACCATGGTGCTGCGCGTTCGCGGCGTCCGTGTCGTCTGCTGCAGGCGCTGCACCAGCCGCCGCGTGACGAGCAGCATCGCCTGCGGGCAGCGCTGGATGATGCGCTCGAACGCCGCCTGCGACAGCCGCACCAGCCGGCTGTCCCGCACCGCGGTGACGGTCGCCGAGCGCGGCGCGCCGGTGAGCAGCGCCATCTCGCCGACGATCTCCCCCCGCCCGATCTCCGCCGCCACGACCCGCTCCCCCTCCGCGCCGTCCACCAGCACCCGCAGCCGGCCGCTGACCAGCACGTACAACGCGTCCGCCGGATCCCCCTCGCGAAACAGCGTCTCGCCGCTCCGCAACAACGTCCACCGCGTCTCGGCTTCGACCGCCGCCCTCGCCTCGTCGTCGAGCCCCGCAAACATGCCTTCGGCGCCGGCGACTGCTTCCACAGCCGCGAGCGTGCCGTCGTGCCGGTCCTCGGGGTCCGGCGTCACGATGCCTCCTCCGCGCCGTCGGCCCGCGCCGCCGCCGCGCCCTGCCAGCGTGGCAGCGTGCCGGCCTGGTAGGCGCGGCGGCACGCCTGCCGCTGAATCTTGCCGCTCGAGGTCTTGGGGGCGCCGCCGATGGCCAGCAGCACCACGTCCTCCGCCCGCAGCTCGTGCTCCCGCGTAATCGCGGCGCGCACCAGCTCGATCTGTTCGGGCCCGCCCGCCGCCGCCACGCCGCGATCCACTTCACAGGCGACCACCAGCCGCTCCTCGCCGTCGCGTTCGACCGAGAAGGCGACGCACGATCCCGCCCGCAGCCGGGCACCGCTGGCTTCCGCCGCCGCCTCGATATCCTGGGGGTAGTAGTTCTGGCCGCGGATGATCAACAGATCCTTCAGGCGGCCGGCGACGAACAGCTGGCCGAAGGCGAGGAACCCCAGGTCGCCGGTGCGCAGGAAGGGGCCGTCGCCGTCGTCGGTGCGTGCGGCGAACGTCTCCGCCGATGCCTCGGGACGCTGCCAGTATCCGGCGGCGACGCTCGAACCGCCCACCCAGATCTCTCCGGTCTCCCCGGCGGGCAGCCGTTGCCCGGTCTCGGGATGGACGATGGCGAGGCGGGTGTCGAGGAGCGGGGCGCCGCAGCCCACCAGCGTCCGATCGCCGAACGTCGCCACCGTGGGGCCGTCGCCGCATCCGGCCGCGGTGACCTTGAGGGTGGCCTCCGCGAGCCCGTAGCCCGGCGCGAAGGCGCGGCGCTCGAAGCCGGCCGCCGCGAAGGCTTCGCAGAAGCGATCCATCGTCTCGGGCCTGACCGGCTCGGCGCCGTTGACCGCGACGCGCCAGCCGGACAGGTCGAGCGCCGCCCGATCGTCACTCCGGATCCGCCGCACGCAGTGATCGTAGGCGAAGTTGGGCGCGGCCGCGTGGGTGCCCCGGAAGCGGGTGATGGCCTGCAGCCACCGCAGCGGGCGCTGCAGGAAGACGACCGGCGGCATCAGCACGCAGGGAATCGACGCGTAGACCGGCGTCAGCAGGCCGTAGACCAGCCCCATGTCGTGAAAGGGCGGCAGCCAGCTGACGATGGTGCTGTCGGAGTCATGGCGCCAGCCCTGGTGGAGATCCGCCATGTTGCCGAGGACGTTGGCGTGGGTGATCATCACCCCCTTGGGCAGCGCCGTCGATCCCGACGTGTACTGCAGGTGCGCGATCGGGCCGGCGCCGGCCGGGACGCTCTGCCACTCGTCGGCCGCCGCGTCCGGCGCGGCGTCGGGCGACAGGCACGTCAGCGGCGGTACCGCGGCGCCGAGGTCGAGCCGGCCGGCGCACCGGTGCACCATATCCGCCGTCGTCGCGGCGACCGCCGGCTGCGCATCGGCGGCGATGGCGGCAAGCCGGGCGTCCGATTGCCGGGGACGCGTCGGAGCGGCGGGCACCGGGATGGCGCCGGCGTAGAGCGCGGCAAAGAATCCCACCAGGAATTCAAGCCCCGGGGGATAGACCAGCAGGACGCGATCGCCGGCCGAGACGTGTGACCGGAGCGCCACCGCGCCAGCCCGCGCCCGGCGATCCAGCTCCCCGTAGGTCAATGCGGCGGTGACCTCCAGGCCGTCGCGGAGGAAGCGATGCGACGTCGCGGCGCCGTTGCCGTCGGCGCGGGACCGCAGCAGATCGACGAGCGTGCCGGTGCGCACGGCGGCCAGTGGGGGCATCACGGGGTTCGAGTCTGATCGCGCCGGTCAGCGCCGGCCGAGGGCCTGCAGGTACTCGAGGGCGAAGGCCGGTCCCTTGCCCTGCTCTTCGTGCTTGAAGTAGACGAAGACGTCGCCCACTCCGGGCAGCGCCGCCGCGGTGGTCGCCCAGCGGGCGATGTCGGGCGACTGATAGCCCTCGTCGCGCAGCCGGAAGTAGGTGTAGTCGGCGGTCACTTCGACCGGTGTCGCCAGCTTCTCGCTGTCGGCGATGCACAGCGCGACGTTGCCGGATCGCAGGACGTCGTAGACCTCGGCGTCGAACCAGGACGGATGCCGGAACTCGACCGCGGCACGCGTCCCCGCCGGCAGGCGCCCGACGAAGGCCCGGAGCGCGCCGGCATCCTTGCGGAATGCCGGTGGCAACTGGAACAGCAGCGCGCCCAGCTTTGCACCGAGCGTCGCCGCGGTGCTGCAGAACGCGTCGATGAGATCGTCGCACCGCTGCAGCCTGGCGTCGTGGGTAATCCGCCGCGGCGCTTTCAGCGTGAAGCGAAAGCCCTCCGGGGTGCCAGCCGACCAGCCCGCGAGCAGCCGCTCGGTGGGCAGGCGGTAGAAGGTGTAGTTGATCTCGACGGTCGAGAAGCGCTCGGCGTAGTAGGCGAGCATCTTCGCGGTGCTGAACTTTTCCGGATAGAACGTCCCCCGCCACTCGGGATAGTTGTAGCCCGAGGTGCCGACGTGGAAGCGGGCGACGGGAGGGGCCTGCACGTGCTGCAGTCTACACCGCGCGCGGCGGCGGAGGCTGTCCGATCACGGGGGCGGGGCCTTGCCGACCGAGACTTCGTAGGCAGCGGTCTCGATCGGGGCATTAGGTGCGCTGACGTCGGTCAGCAGGACCTCGTAGGGGCCCGGCGCGAGCACGTCGCCGGTGAGACGGGCGACCACCGTCGGCAGGCCGTCGACATCCGCGGCGCGAAGGCCGCCGCGGAACCAGCGCACTTCCCCACCCGACCAGCTCCGCATCGAGGCGGCATAGAGCCTCGACGGATCGGCACGCCTGCCGGCGATGACGAGGCGCAGCTGGATGGACTGGGCCGGCGGCGGCGCGGCGACGGTCGGCTCCGGAGGCGTCGACCGCCGCAGCGTCA